>NZ_JAZBJZ010000064.1:0-28886 GCF_036349135.1 Tumidithrix elongata BACA0141 | reverse complement strand
AGGGAAGAGGAAAACCCTGTCCACAACTTGTTTTTATTTCCCAACAACTCTAATGAGTAAACCAGCAAAAATAGCCGTGAGAACATAGGAAACCTCGCGCTTGAAGTATCCGCAATCGCCGTGAATAGCGCTCACCGTCCATGCTGGATGGACGAGCATAAGCAGACCGGCAACGGGAAGTGTAAACCTCACCCGACGAGTCTGGAGGAAGTTGTAGGCAATGGCAATCGTGGCAACGCCTCCAAAGACTGCGCAGAAATATCCGATGGTGATGCTCTGCTGAATCGCGAACATCGCTCCTGGACCGCTGCAAGCGAGGATGAATGGGCTGTTATTCATGGTGCTCGTAATGCCGCCTAATGTTATACATTATCCAGCATTCGCTGGGTATACGTCTCTCTCTTCTCTATACGGTGATTATCATGCAACTTGAAGGAAAAATCAACAATGTTATATTCTGTTTCACAACAAGCACCACACGATGGGAAGGTGCGAAGTCAATTGATCGCAAATTGAATGGAAGTACATAAAAAGCTAGAGAGTGCCTTGAGTTGGGAAAAGATCGGTAAAGAAAGTAGAGACGATCGCATTTTCTTGAATGCTAGAGAAATCTAGAGGAATCGGTCCATCGATATGACGGCTGATAATGCCAAAGTTCTCGCGGGCGCGGCGCGGGCGCAGTTGTAAAGGACTATCCACCGCCAGAGGTTGACGCAACCATGCATCTAGACTGGGTGACCGATCCATGCGATCGCTCAAGGCTTGCACGATTAAGGCAGAAGATTGGTCGGGAAGACTGCGAGTCGCAAAGGCATAGGCTTTTTCTAAGAGCTTGAGACGCAGATTGGGGTTCAGCCATGCGGATACGACCATTTCAGCAGGAGTTTGGGGATTTTGCTTGATTTTGTCTAATTGAGGATTTTGGTTGGGCGTGGAGGTCGTAGTGGAGGTTGTAGTGGGATTCATTCCCAAGGGAATTGCTTCAGCTAGCAAAACCGCCGTGGGATTTCCAGTAGCTTTGAGTTCGTTCGATCCGCTGACATTCCCCGACCACCAGTGAAGAGCTGCCCGACTGAGTTGAAGGCTGGCTTGGAGCGAGGGATTTGGAGAGGATTTCAGCATGCGATCGTAGAGCCGATCGAGTTCTGCCATTGCCTTGGGATAGAGCGGTTGCCACTGTGGTTCCGTCCAGCGAGGACTGGTCATAAAGATCGGATCGTTGAGGGCTTCGTGGGCGATCGCTTGAATTCCCTGTTCCATCTTTCCTTGGCGTAACAAACTCACGCCTAAACCGAACGAGAGCGATCGCTTGGCGGGAACGAGTTCTAAACTGCGCCGAAAAAATTGCTCTGCTTGTGGATAGGCGGACTCGGCAAGACTGAGCCATGCCGCTGTATTGTAGCCAAATTCGTTATTAGGATTCGCGGCAATCCCTTTACGCAGCCAAGCTAAGCTCTGTTGCTGTAATTCCTTGGCTTGGGGCAATGTGGGATTTTGGAGGCCTATGTCGGCTAGGTTCCATCCCAACTGATAGGCATAGTAAGGTTCCCAAGATGTGAGGGAATACGCCTGCTCGAGTTTCTGTTGAAATTGTGCCAGATTCGTTATCGCTGCGTCGCTGCGATTTGCTTCCAAATCTGCCCTCGCCTTAGACAGATAGATAAACCCCGTATTCGACGATAGCCAAGCGAAGTTGACAGGTGCTAGCCAAGCGATCGCGCCGATAAGATAGGCTGTGGAAACCCAAGATAGCCACAAACGCGGCAGTCTGTAATTGCCTAAAACAACCAAATCCTTTGTGTGAATTTGCCCCAAGTAAGCCAAACTAGCAAATACGATCGTCAAACTGCCCGCGATCGCCAAGACATCCAATTGGTAGTCCGTAATCGCGATCGCGCCATAGGCAAGTAGGCTACCAAACAAGCTATAGGTATAGATCTGGGCTTCTGCGTTGGCGTGCCAAGTGCGAGAGAAATGGAACTTTGCAAATAGCGAGATCGCTGCCACCAGCAAAATTAGCACAGCGACAATACCCACCGTTCCCAATTCTGCCCATAGCTGCACGGGCGTACTATGCAACTGAAACATAATTTCTGCTTCTCGTCCCGCCCAGCTTGGTCGATATTGCTGATAGAGCAACGGAGCGGAACCTACGCCTGCGCCAAATAGCCAATGGTCTAGACCGATTTGCCAACCCGTATAGGCAGCGATCGCTCGAAAAAACAGTTCGCTGCTGCCCTTAAATGATTGAAGATTAAAATGAGATGGCAAATTCACGAGGCTGACAACGGATGCCTGAAGGCGTGGATTTAGAGCAATCAGACCACCTGCCACCGCGATCGCTCCCCCGCCAGTGAATAGAACCAACCAACGATTGAGCGAACTTCTCAAGACCAGCACTAGCGCCCCAAACACCAGAAATAGAACCAATCCGATCGAGCCGCCGCGAGAATTTGTCGTATAGAGATCGATCGCACCCAAAACAATTCCCGCAATCCAAAACTTGCGCCACCATCCCTTTTGTGCGATCGCTAGACCGATCAGTAAAGGGAGTGCCAGCATCAGATATCCCGCCACATAGTTCTGATGCCCTAGGGGAGAGCCATTTCGCGACTCAATATCCGAAAAGTCATAGGTGAGGTTTAAACCCAGTAAATTGATCTGATTCAGCTCAGACAGCTTAGGTAAAAAGGTTTGTAGGCTCCACAGGCACAGACTTTCCAAGATAAACCCAACATTGAGTACGCCTTGAAATGTTAGCAACCACTGCAGCGGCGATCGCGCTTGCCCTCGATCCGTTGTGGGAGAAGCAGAGAGGTTCTTAGAGCCACTATGCAGATAATTGTGCGTCACATAAATCGCCACAAAAAAGGCAAAGGCGATCAGGCTATTCCACAGAGCTTGAGCGGGAAAGGTGGCAAAAATGGTCGAGAGTGAGAGGGCAATAAATAGACCTGCGATCGCCCAGTCTAGACCGTTTCCCAGTAGATAGAAAGGAATGGATTTTCGCCAAATATTGAGTAGCCCTGCGATCGCAAAGCAACCCAGCCCCACCTGCGCGATCAGCACCCAAGGGAATTGCAGAACCTGCGTACTACTATCAGGCAACAGCGTAAACAGGATATAAAAGAGAATGCCGAGTTTGGCTAATAACCGACCAGTAATCATAGCAAATACGCAGAGGATAGCTCTGGAACTTCAACATTAATTCTCGGTAGGCGATGTTTAAAGCCGCAGAGAACTTCCCATGAGATCGTTCCTAAAATTCCCGCCCAATCATCGGCGGTCGTACCCGCCTCACCACCGAGCATGGTGACGACATCACCGACCGAAACTTCGGGGACATGGGTGACATCGATCATGGTTTGATCCATCGTAATCGTACCGACTTGGGCAACCCTTTTGCCATGGACTGCTACCGCGATGCGGTTAGACAATCCGCGTGGAATGCCATCGGCATAGCCGATCGCGACCGTAGCAATCTTCATATCTGTGGGGGCGTGAAAGGAATGACCGTAGCTAATTCCCGTTCCTGCCACAACGGACTTCACCTGTGTAATTCTGGCTTTGACTTGGATTGCAGGTAAAAGATCGACATACTTTTTGAGGTGAGGGGCGGGATAAAGACCGTAGATGCCTAGCCCGGGGCGCACCATATCGTAGTGAAGCTTGGGGTCAGTCAGCATCGCTGCCGTATTACAGAGATGAATTCGCGGCGGACAGATGCCCACGGCTTTCAGTGCCGCGATCGTCTGCTCAAAGCGCTGCTGCTGCTGCTGCATAATGGTTTGGTCTAACTCATCGGCAGTCGCCAAGTGAGAATAAATGCTGCCGATCGCCAGTTGAGGTAGCCCATGCACGAGTTTAACAAAATCTACAGCTTCGCGCCAGTCAATGCCCAGCCGAGACATGCCCGTATCAAATTTGAGATGCACGGGAATAGCGTGCTGTATGCCTGATAGGACTTCGTGAAAGATCAGCGCTTGTTTGGGATTGCAGATCGTGGGTTGGAGGCGATGCTCGGAGATCGCTTTAATTTCATCGGCACTGTTGGTGGCTCCCAAAATCAAAATCGGGGCAGTGATGCCAGCATTGCGCAGTTGAATTCCTTCAGGAATCGTGGCGACACCCAGCCAAGTTGCGCCTGCTTCGAGTGCGGCCTGACTGACAGCGATCGCACCATGACCATAGGCATCGGCCTTGACAATCGCCATCAGGTCTGTCTCTGAGGATAAGCAGCGCTTTAACTGCTGCACGTTATGCTTGATCGCAGAGAGATCGATTTCAACCCAAGCGCGATGATTTTGTTTCAACATAGGCTTCTATAACTCCACACTCCTTCTAATTCACACGAAATCCACACCAAGTATTAAGAAAACGTCAGTTTGGGATGAGAAACCCAGAACCGCTACATCTCAAGGATTCCCCCCAGCCCCCCTTTTGTAAGGGGGGAGAATTCACTTGTCCCCCTTACAAAAGGGGGATGCCCGATTGGGCAGGGGGATCAAACCCTTTGGTTCCAACAAGTTGGCTTGCTTTGTTCCGAAATCATTATCCCGAATTCACGTTAAGAAACATCCGCTATGTCACAAACATACGCTAACAAAATCAGCAGAATTGCTCAGATTGGTTGTCTATTTCTAGTGGTTAGCGTATATTAGCAAGTGTAAACACATAGAGCCCAATTACTCTGTGTCCTTAAAAATTTAGTCCACTTAGGCGATAGGAGGTGATGCCCATGCAATCAGACAGTAACAAACGTATGGGTCGTCAGGTGATCATTCTGTGCGCTGGGGCTGTTCGCTAACAGTCTGGCTCAGTTGGTGAGAGTTTGAGGCTATAGCTCGAACTTTTAACATGTTAGACCAGTTAGGGATTCCTCCCAGCAGTCTGGTTAACACCTGAAGACCCGAATTAAACTTTCATAAAAAAACACCCTTGTCTAAACACAAGGGTGTTTTTTTACAGGTAAAATTCCCCAATTCCAAATTTCCCGACTGCACGATCGGAGATTACAGCGGTGATCGCGATCGCTGCCCGACTGTGATATGTTTGCGCGATCGTGCCTGTCTCGGTCACAGGATATTTCAATAGGAACACTTACTGTAGGTATTAAGTCAGGCAATGTTAATTGGTCAGGCAATGTTAATTAATCTGGGATATGGGTGTTTAAGGCGATGGACAGTATTTTGGGGATTCGGATAAGCATTGCAGCGATTACACTTGGGATCGTTTTATTTTGTGCGCCTCAAGCTAAGGCAGATAAGCAACACCCTTCAACCCTTGACTATCAAATGCCAGCGGTGAGCGTAGAAAAGAACTAGTTTGATTTCAAGAGCAAAGTTTCCTCATGTTTGGTTTAAATTAAGGTAGGATTTTTCTTTATCCCCTGCCTAGCCAAAATCTACGAGCGAAACGATCGTAAAATTTTGGTAGCTTTCGTAACACCCTATCTGTTCTAAAATAATCAGTACTCAGCTTCTATCAGGTCTATGACTACTGAAGGTCTGACTAGCTTTGACCAAGCAAACAATTCACAATCGTCGGCCATCTCAGCCGATCAGCTAACCAAAATCTATAAAACAGGGTTTTGGCTTAACCAAAAAGTTACTTCCCTGCAATCTTGCTCGTTAACGGTGCAACGAGGTGAAACCTTTGGTTTATTGGGACCCAATGGAGCAGGCAAGACCACATTACTAAAATTGCTTCTCGGTATTGTCCAACCTACATCTGGTTCAGGGCAAATTTTAGGTTATAAACTTGGCGATCGCGCTTGTAAGCAATATATCGGGTTTCTGCCCGAGCAAGCCTACTATTATGACTACCTCACAGGTTGGGAATTTCTAGAATTTATCGGCAGTATGTTTGGAATTGAAGCCAACCTTCGTCGCCAGCGCATTGCCGATCTGCTCGATCTCGTAGGTCTGCCCCAGTCGGCTGCTCGCAAAAAGCAGTTGCGTCAATATTCTAAAGGGATGGTGCAACGGATTGGCTTGGCGCAAGCGTTGATCAACGATCCTGATATTGTCTTTTTAGACGAACCCATGTCTGGACTCGATCCCGTTGGGCGCTACCAAGTACGTGAAATTATTTTGATGCTCAAAAAGCTCGGCAAAACCGTGTTTTTTAACACCCATATCTTGGCAGATGTGGAAATTATTTGCGATCGCATCGGCATTTTAAATAAAGGCGAACTGATTGCGATCGGCACGCTCAACGAGCTACTGGGCACAGACAAAACCTACCAAGTCAGCGGCTATGGTGGCAGTGAAGCCGAGCTAAAACCTTGGCTCCTGCATTTTGAGGAACAAGGGGATATGTGGCATGGTCAGCTAGAAGGCGATCCGCAAAAATTTCTAGAAATGCTCGCAGGCATCAATGCCAAAATCATTAGCATGAACCTCTCCCGTCAAACCCTCGAAGAGTTTTTTATCGAACAAATTCGGGGCGGGGCAAAATCTTAAATTTAAGTCCTAATCCTAATTTAGCCCTCTCATTTTATTTACGGAACCAATGCTCAGTCGAACTTCTCGTCGCAATTCATTGCTCCCCAATGTTTCTACCCTGATTTCACATTTTGCTCTCTATACGGGCATCTGCGTTAGTTTATTTGCTGCACCTGTCTTTGCCGATGGTAGCTTGGCATTGGTGACAAGGCGCGGGAACCTACGCGTGGCGATCGATGCCTCGATTGGGGGACCTTACCTGTTTTGGAATGCCAAAACGCAGTTTTATGATGGGTTTGAGTTGGAGATTATCCAAGAAATTGCCAATCGGCTCAAAATCGAAGCGCGCCCCATTAATACGCCTTGGGCAGGGCAACCCGAAAGTTTAGAATCGCGTCAAGTCGATCTGATTTTTAGCGTCCGAGAGCAGGGGGCACTGACGGGTGGAGCTAGTAAGGACAAGTTTGCCGAAACAGTTCCCTATTACCGCAGTTCTCAACGCCTGCTGATTCGTAAAGATACACTTCGTCTGACGACCCTACGAGATTTAATTGGTAAGCGCGTTGGTGTCGTAGCGAACAGCGGTGGAGCCGCTGTTATAGAAACTTATAATAGAAACCGAGGTAATGCCATTCGGTTGTTTTCCTCCCGCGATCTCGATCGCATGGTGACCCAACTACGCGATCGGCAACTCGATGCCATGTTGCTCGATGAGCCCGTTGCCATGTGGCAAGTCAGAAACAATCCAGACCTGACTGCGATCGGTGCTCCGTTGCTACCTATCAGTTTGGTTGCGATCGTCAATAAAGATGATGAGTCTCTCAAAAAAGCCGTAGATGAGGCTTTAACCCAAATGCGTCAAGAGGGTACACTTGAAAAAATACTTAGGAGGTGGAACCTATGGGAAAACCAGAAATCTTTAAAATCAGCCGAGGTCTTGCCAGCTATAAGCTCCCTGATTACTATGCAATTTTGGGGTTAGCAATGACCACCGATGCTGCACATGTCCGCAAAAAGTTTTTACAGCTTGCGAAAGTTTTGCATCCAGATGTATTTGGTCGCACTGCCGAAGAAAAAGAGCTAGCCACCAACTATCTGTCTAAAATGGTTAGCCCTGCCTACCAAACCCTGCATAACGATCGCGAAAGAGGCGAATATCTTGCAACACTACGTCTATTTGCGCAAGGACAAAAACAAAAGGCCGAGCAGCCCACGCTAAAATCTGAATTAGCCCAAAAGCTATACAAATATCCCCACAAGACGACTTACACGAAATTTGTCGAGGAAATTTCCCCTCTGCAATACAAATCCTTAGACAAAATCCTCCAATATACCGAAGACCTCAGCGAATTAAATTTGGTCTACCTTTTGACGCAACAAAGCCTCGTATTTAGTAGCGCTAGTTCTACGCCAAGCGCCACCAGTGCGTCTCCTCCCTCGACTACAGCGAGTTCTACTAGTACAGCCGAAGTTTCTAGACCCCCTGCTCAGTCACCTGCTACGCGCAGCATCCAAATGGCAGAACTCTTTATTAGTAAAAAGCAATGGGCAGATGCGCTAAAAGAGTTAAAAGCTGCCGAAAAGCTCGATCCTAACAACGCCAAAGTGTTTGGCATGCAGGGGCTAGTCTATATGAACCAAAATGTTGCCATGATGGCAAAGACAAATTTCCAAAAGGCGCTGAAAATCGATCCCAAAGAGCCTATTTCTTTGAAATATATCAATCAGCTTAACAGCAGCACCTCAACCCAAGCCGCCAAACCTCCTGCAAAACAGCCCGATAAAAAAAGTGGTGGTGGGCTATTTGGCTGGGGCAAGAAGTGATGATTTAGTACTCTTTTTCAAGTAAACCGTTTGGATCTCCACAGTCTTAATTACCGTCGCCACCAATTAAAAGTCCTCGTCATTGATGACGATACGGTGACTGCAAACTTGGTGTCTCAATGCCTGAGCGAAGATGGTTATCTAATTGACATCGCCACAACTGCTGAAACTGGTTGGGAGAGAGCCCTTGCTACCCAACCAGATGTGATCGTTAGTAGCTGGTCTTTACCTGATATCTCAGGTTTGGCGTTATGCCAGCGGTTCAAGGCAAATCAGGAATATCCCGAGCTAAGATCCACCTATTTTATTTTGCTTACCCTATATGCCAATTACGAACGTCGCCTATTTGGGCTAGATGCGGGTGCAGATGAGCTATTGACAAAACCTATCGATCCCGCAGAGCTAAGAGCCAGAGTTAGAACGGGGTTGCGCCTTTGTCTGCTGTCTAAAGCGCTGGCATTGGCGAACCAAAAGTTACTAACAAGCAACAAATTACTCACATCTTTAGATTTAACCGATACGCTTACGGGGGTTTTAAACCGTCGGTCTATGAGCAGAGGGGTGGGTTATCTATTGGAGCACATCGCCCAAGCCGCAACTGCTGGCGAGGATCAAACCTATTTGAGCGTTTTGATCGTTGATATCGATCGCTTGCAACAGGTAAATGCTCAGTACGGTCATGCCGTAGGGGATGAAGTTTTAACAGCGATCGCGGGACGTTTGCAAAATGCCTGCACTCCTAGTAGTTTGCTCTATCGCTATGGCAGCGGCATGTTTGTTTGCGTAACCCCAGACTGCGCGCCTGAAGCAAGTAAAAATTTAGCCAATCAGCTCGTTCTTGCAATCAATAGGAATCAGATCGCGCTCTCGGATGGTTTACATTTATCGGTGACGATCAGTGTTGGGGGAGCAGTTTATGGATCGCTGGATGGTGCGATCGGCACAAAAGAATTGCTAAATCGGGCTAAACACGCTCTCAATTTAGCAAAGCAGTCAGGGAAAAACTGTATGCGAATGTATGATGCAAAGGCATGAAATCGAGTTTTGTTTCTATCGGGTGATGGAGTCATGAGCGGCAAAAAAGACGGCTGGTTTCGCCTCGCATTGCGTTGGAGGGGTTCAGTTGTGCCTGAGGTGCTACCCCGATCGCTTTTGTGTGGAGCATTTGGTGTTGTGGTTTATCTCTTACACTTAGCAAGGATCGGTGTTTCGTTACCCTTTTTAAGCAGTCTGATTCCAAATATTGTGTTGGGTTTGTTACTGGTTTTTCGCACAAACACTGCCTACGATCGCTTTTGGGAGGGACGTAAGGCTTGGGGACAACTGATCAATACGGTACGAAATCTCTCGCGGCAAATCTTGGTGGCGATTGTGGAACAGGAACCCAGCGATCGCGACCAAAAAATATGTGCGCTAAATTTACTGCCTGCCTTTGCGATCGCGTTGAAGCTACATCTGCGCTCTGAGCCGATCGATAGCGAACTGGAAGCCGTGCTATCTCCCGCACAGTTCGATCGCCTCAAAACCATGAATCATCCCCCTCTCGAAATTGCCTTTTGGATTAGCCGATATTTGCAAAACCAGTACAAACAGGGGAAACTCGATCGCTATCAGTTGGGCGATATGGGGCAACTCTTGCATAACATGGTGGATGTTGCAGGTATTTGCGAGCGTATTCTCAAAACCCCAATTCCCCTTGCCTATGCAATTCATCTAAAGCAGTTGTTGTTGATTTACTGTTTATCGCTTCCCTTTCAAATGGTCGATCAACTAGAGTGGATGACGGGGCCAATTGTTGCCCTGATGAGCTTTACCCTACTTGGCATTGAGGAAATTGGCATTCAAATCGAAGATCCCTTCGGACGCGATACGAATGATTTACCTCTCGATAATATTTGCAAAACCATGCAGCGAAATATTGCAGATCTGATCGCGGTTAGTACCGACCCAAATACGAGCGATACGGTTTCGATTTCCTGTAGCTAGAAACGCTCCTTCTTAACAGACGGAGCGTTTAAGCGTTAGAGCGAGGGTGTTAGTGTTGGCAGTTTAAGGATCGACCCAGCGATCGTCAGATTTGATCAGGGCAATTAACTGTTCAACCCCTTCGTTTTCAGGTACGCGCTTGATTTCTTCTTTGCCACGATAGAGAGAAATCATGCCGGGGGTTTTACCAACATAGCCATAATCGGCATCAGCCATTTCACCAGGCCCATTGACGATACAACCCATCACAGCAATATCTAGACCTGTTAAATGTTTAGTAGCCTCTCTGACCTTATGCAAAACTTCCTCAAGGTTAAATAGGGTTCTGCCACAGGAAGGGCAAGCCACATATTCCACCATCGTCTTTCGCAAGCCTAGAGCCTGCAAAATGCTGTAGCAGACAGGAATTTCTTTTTCAGGGGCTTCAGTAAGCGAGACGCGGATGGTGTCGCCAATTCCCTGTGCTAAGAGGGTGGCAATGCCTGCGGTAGATTTGATCCGACCGTATTCACCATCGCCTGCTTCGGTGACGCCGAGGTGTAGCGGGTAGTCCATGCCCAGCTCATCCATGCGTTTAGCCATTTGCTTATAGGCAGCTACCATCACAGGTACGCGCGATGCCTTGAGCGAAATCACTAAATTGCGAAACTCTAATTCTTCGCAAATACGAATAAATTCTAAGGCGGACTCCACCATACCCTGTGGCGTGTCGCCGTAGGTAAACAACATGCGTTCGGCAAGCGAGCCATGATTGACGCCAATCCGCATTGCCTTACCCTGATCTCGGAGGGAAACGACGAGGGGCTTGAGGGTCTCTTTGATTTTTTCGCCAATTTCTTCAAACTCGGTTTGGCTATATTCTGTGCGCCCCGATTTGGGTTTCTCAAATACATAGAGACCGGGGTTAATTCTGACCTTATCGACGTGCTTGGCAACTTCGAGGGCAATTTTCATGCCGTTATGATGCACGTCTGCTACGAGGGGCACGTCTTGGTAGGTCTGTTTCAGCGTGGCACGAATTTCTGCAAGGGCATGGGCATGCGCCAAACTCGGAACCGTAACCCGCACGATCTCACAGCCAATTTCATGCAACCTGCGAATCCCTGCGACTGCGCCTGCAATATCGAGCGTGTCTTCATTGATCATGGACTGGACAACCACAGGATGTCCGCCTCCGATCGTTACAGAGCCGATCTTTACAGGTCGGGTTTTACGACGCACGATCGTGCCTAAATTCTCAGCATTGAGGTTTTCATTAGAGTTTTCACTGCCGACAGATGCAGGGATAGACTCATTCGCTTTTATGCTGTTGATATTCTCAGAAATAGTCTGCATAGATGGTTTATTTTTGCTATATCCAGTCTATCTGAATCCCCTGACATTCATTCAGGAATTTAATTCCCAACCATGCCCCATCATTTAAATTTATGTTAGTAAACAAGTTACAGGACTGTGCTGAATTTACGGCAGGAGATGGCACGCTGTTGCGCGAGTTGCTGCACCCTGACAAGCAAGCGATCGCTTTACGTTACAGTCTTGCCCATGCGATCGTGCCCGTCGGTCAAACTTCCCAGCCCCACGCTTTAACGACTTCTGAGGTGTATTACATTCTCAGCGGTAGCGGCGAAATACACATCGATCGCGAAACCCAAGTGGTAGAACCGGGCGATGCTGTTTACATTCCTCCTAATGCGAAGCAATTTATTCGTAACCTTGGCGCTGAGCCGTTGGTATTTATTTGTATTGTTGACCCAGCATGGCGCAAAGAAGATGAGACGGTGTATGCGGAATAAGAGGTTTTTAGCTTGAAATATTCTTGGGTGCTTATCCGCAAAATAAATCTGACCGAGGAACTTCCTGTAACTTAATATTGCCGATTCAATCACGGTTAAACCCTATGGAGAAATACTTTCAATGGGTTCCATCCCTACGATGCCGCGCGTGTAGGGCACGATGTAAACGCGATATACCCCACCCTGTCGGATGTTTCGCAGACTAATTGGCAGTGGCAAAACCTCACCGGCAACAGCGAGGTACGCCCCTTGGCGCCCACGGCTGCCAACTTGAACCTGTCCAGCTAAACATTCCACACGACCTTCGGCTACGGCTACGCGGGTTCGACGGAAGTACCATATTGCCATAGCTAGCAAAGCGGCGAACAGAGCGATCGCTAGAATCCACTGAATCGGAGCGAGCGGCTTTTTGGCAAACCCATAGATCGTTGCGCAGAGCAGAAAACCGAGAAAGAGTGCGGCTGCCACGTTCCAATTGCCACTGTGGAGAAGGTTGCGCCTCTGTGCGACACCAAGCCGACCAGCACGATTCTCTTCGAGGTCTTCGACCGCGATTCGGAATGCTCGTAGCAAATCATCAGAGTGACTCATAGATTATTTTGCTTATCCTTTTGCACGTAACACTTCGATTACTGTCAACCCTAGCTCTTGAAAGGTTGGAGAAACAATGGCGCGATCGCCAGTAAACACCACATCATTATAGGCTCCATCCTTCAGCAGGCAAACGGTAACTTTGAGGTCGATCGAGCAGTCATTTTGGAAGGAGCGATCGCTAAACTGTCGCGTCAACAAACATATCGAGGGAATCAGCAACGAGAGCGGTCGAACGAGCTAACGTTCCAGCAATAATTCCAATGACAAACATGGCTGCATTGATAGCAAAAAGTATCCTTAGAACTTTACGCTGTGCTTTGTTTTTTGCCTCAAACTCGCAACCACAATCGGACATTGCGCCTCCTTGTCGATAAGTTGTTCGATCGCTTTTTGTCCCCATTCACTTTTGGCTAGGCGATCGCGGATGTATGTACCGATGCTCCAGTTATAGTGCGATCGGTTCTTGGTTTGCGGTGGCGATAACCTTTTGTTGAGCAGTTTTGATAAGGGTGAGAACTTCAGTAAATTGAGGCTGCAAAGAGTCTGTAATTCTGGCGTTCCTGTCTTCAATTTTGGCATGAGATCGCTAGCATCAGTCTATCAACTGCCCAATGGGTTTATAGAGCAGTATTATCCTTAACTTCTCCGAATTCAACAAGAAACGGAGCGATTGCTATTGGTATAACGGCTAAGATGAGCGGCAGTAAACAATTTTTGCATTCCTGCTAGCAAATTTCAAGTGTCCGCTCCATCGCGTTGTTATACGGCATTTTGCGGAGACTATAACTGGTCTTCATCCAGTTCTTCTCTAGCAAGTGATTCTATCAACGGCTTCAGATCTAGATACATTGTACGATATGGGTTGGCGGGTGGTAGAGACTCGGTAGGATCGGCGAACTCAAACCCCAATTTTTCATAGAAGCCAGATGCGTCATAAGCTGGATCAACATCAAAATCGTAAAGAGCATCTACAGTTATAAATCTAACCCCGATGATTGGTAATACTTCGGTAATCACATAATCGATCGCCCACTCCATCAATCTTATTCCAAGCCCTTTTGTGCGGCGATCAACAGCAAGCAATCCAATCTTCACGGATGGAAAAGTCCGATATTTCACACCTTCTTGAATCAGTAGAGCATCTTCAACCTCTAACTTATCCGCTAGAAGTGTAATGTAACCAGCTAGAGCATCCTCAATCCTAGCAATCCAGCATTGGCAAAGATAAGCATCTGCTTCCCTTTGAATTCGTCCCTGTTTCCAATAGGTGACAAACTCTCCTCTGACACAGCGAAACCCCTGTCCAAGTTCTCGAAGTTCAGGGGTTAGCAACTCAATATCGATTTGGGAGAAATCAACTCCGTCAAATTTACCAGAACTAGCCATGCTTCTGTGCTTTTCGACGACGGGCAGTTATACGCTTTGCCAGAGCAAGCATCCGATCATTAACGATTGCTCCACCAGAGTCGATCGCTTCTAGCAGTTTCTTGGCAGCAAGCCCTGAAACAGGTTTTGATTGGGTATGAAGAGGATATTTCATGGCAGGGTGTTAATCTCTACACACTCATCATAGCAACTAAAAAGCCTAGATCGGATTTGAAATACCTAAAAGTCTTGATTTTACATGGTCTTGAAAGGCATTAAGTCCGCCTCGTGATTCCCAAGATCTCTTGAACGTGGGTAATTCTTCTAATTTCATGGCATTACCGCCCATAAAATCAAGTACTTCTGGAAAATCAAATATTACGTCTGCCTTGGCTGCATGAGGTGGCTTACTACAATCGATCACCCATAGCACTTCAACAATGCGGTAGATATTGTAATTACCTTGCCAGTCTTCAAATTCAGCCTGACGATTCAGAACTTTGACCAGATGCGTGACATACCCATGTTGCCGAAGCAGAATTAAGTCATCTCTTTCAGGTCTGTTTGCATTGGCTTCATCATCTTTCCAAGCGAGTTTAAATAGCTTAGAAACCTCAAACTCACTATAAGCCCACCCAGAAGACAACGATGATTTATACGCACGTTCTTAATCGCGGCGGAAAGGGCGTGATTAGTCCGCTCGATCGCTAGCGATCGAATTTTATCCATCGACAAATCTAAAGCTCTAGACAATCGGGTGCGATCGCATTGACAATTGAGTGTGCTATATCACCTGCAAACCATTAGTGATGGGCTTCCATATACGCCCGTAGCAAGCTATTAATCTGGGTTTGATAGCCTCGTCCTTGAGACTTAAACCATTCCAAAACATCGCTGTCAATCCGTAAAGCCACTTGAGCTTTGTGCTTCGCTACAGGTAAACCATGTCGAACCACAGCTTTAGCAAATTTTTCAGGTGTTATTTCAGGACAGTCAGACAGATCGATCGCTTCGTCAGTCATTGCATCGAGTCGTTGCCAGTCTGTTTCAGATTTGCTCAAAATAGGTTTGTTGCTCATATTTGATTGCCTTTCTTGCAGAAGAGCTTTGAGTTAAACTAGCACTAGACTTGACAGTTATTTTATCTCACCAAACCACTATGCCTGAAATCATTGAGATACCAGTTGAACTGACTCACTTTAGGCTACCTGAAGCAGTTCAATTTCGTCTCCAGCTTTTGCTCGATCGCCAAGATGCTGGTGAAAGGCTAAGCGTATCAGAAAGACAAGAGGCAGAGGGCTTAGTTGAGTTAGCTGAGTTTCTATCCCTATTGCAGTTGCGATCACAAAGAATTACTAAGTACAACAATTAATTTCAGAGATGGCAGCGATCCCTGTATCTTTACGCCGTTTGGTCATTCAACGGGCAAATAATCTTTGTGAGTACTGCGGTTTATCACAACTAGGGCAAGCGGCTACGTTTCACATTGACCATGTGATTCCTGTCGTGGCAGGTGGTTTAACGACAGAAGACAACTTAGCACTTGCCTGTGTATCTTGCTCGCTTTACAAAGGAGCAAGGCAAGACGTGGAAGATCCAGAAACGAATAAAATGGTGCCGATTTTCAACCCGCGTCAGCAATCTTGGAGAGAGCACTTTTGCTGGAACGATGTGCAGATTGTTGGTTTAACAGCAGTGGGGCGAGCAACTGTCAATGCTTTGAAACTAAATCGTGCCATCATTCTGGCAATTCGGGAAGAAGAAAAACTTCTTGGTCGTCATCCACCATAGGAATGCAGTTATACCAAACAGTTCACTGTTGTTCTGCATACTGCGGCAATTACTATTTCTCTCAAGATACAAGGGGCGTGGATACGATCAAATAGCTACAATAAATCCATGACCTTGAGCCTGATTCAAAATCCTGAAAAACTGCAAGCCCGTCTCAAAGATATCCCCTTAGAAGCAGGGGTGTATTTGATGCGCGATCGCCAAGATCAGATTCTCTACATTGGCAAATCCAAAGCCCTACGCAATCGGGTGCGATCGTATTTTCGCAGTAGCCAAGACCTGTCGCCACGCATCGCCATGATGGTGCAGTTGGTCAGTGAAATTGAGTTTATCGTCACCGACTCCGAAGCCGAAGCACTTGCCCTCGAAGACAACCTGATCAAGCAGCATCAGCCCTACTACAACGTTCTGCTCAAGGATGATAAGAAATATCCCTACGTTTGCATTACTTGGTCGGATGCTTACCCCCGCATTTTTATTACCCGTAGGCGCAATCTCGGCTCTGCCAAAGATAAATATTACGGGCCCTATGTCGATGTGCATAACCTCAAACGCACCTTAGGGATTATTAAGCGCGTCTTTCCCCTGCGCCAACGTCCCAAACCGATGTTTAAAGATCGCCCCTGCCTCAACTATGACATGGGTCTAT
Source organism: Tumidithrix elongata BACA0141 (assembly GCF_036349135.1). NCBI lineage: Bacteria > Bacillati > Cyanobacteriota > Cyanophyceae > Pseudanabaenales > Pseudanabaenaceae > Tumidithrix > Tumidithrix elongata. The sequence goes on along the minus strand of NZ_JAZBJZ010000064.1, from coordinate 12,438 downwards.
GTCCCGGAGTTTGCCAGCAACTGATTAGCCCAGAGGACTACCACACCACCATGCAGCGGGTGGCGATGATTTTTCAGGGGCGCACCCGCGAGTTGATCGATGCGCTCTCCGCCAAAATGGAGACCGCCGCCGAGGATCTAGAGTTTGAGAAAGCCGCCTTTATTCGCGACCAAATCAACACGCTCAAGCATCTGGGGGCAGACCAAAAGGTGTCCCTACCCGACGATACGGTTTCTCGCGATGCGATCGCCCTTGCCTATGACGAACAACATACCTGCATTCAGCTTTTCCAAATCCGCGCAGGTCGGCTGGTGGGTCGGTTGGCGTTTTTGGCAGACAGCCAAGGCGATTCATCGGCAATGATTTTGCAACGGGCTTTGGAGGCACATTATCAGAGTTGCGACCCCGTCGAGATTCCCAATGAAGTGCATACCCAATTGGAATTGCCCGAAGCCGAGGTCTTAAGTGCTTGGCTGAGCCAGCGCAAGGGTAAAAAAGTGACGATTTTTATGCCCCAACGCCAGCAAAAAGCCGAGCTAATCGAGATGGTCGAACGTAACGCGCAGTACGAGTTGGCAAGAATTCAAAGACAGAGCGATCGCAACCAGCAAAGCCTTGAGGGTTTAGCCGAAATTCTGGATTTACCAACATTGCCCCATCGCATCGAGGGCTACGATATTTCCCACATTCAAGGGTCGGATGCCGTCGCCAGTCAGGTTGTGTTTATTGATGGCTTACCCGCCAAGCAGCATTATCGCCACTACAAAATCCGCAATCCTGAAATTACCTCAGGTCACTCCGATGATTTTGCCAGTCTGGCGGAGGTCGTGAGCAGAAGGTTTCGCAAGTACGCGATCGCGCCGCAATCCATAGAGAACCCCACAGAGCGATCGTCGCCTGAAGAATTTGACGAAGATTTTCCCGATCTCGTCATGATTGATGGCGGCAAAGGGCAACTCTCAGCGGTGATGGCAGTGATTGAAGATCTAGGACTTGCCGAACAACTCAAGGTAATTAGTCTTGCCAAAAAACGCGAAGAAATCTTTTTACCTTACCAAACCCAGCCCATTGGCATCGATGCCGAGCACGCGGGCGTACAGCTATTGAGACGCTTGCGAGACGAAGCCCACCGCTTTGCCATTACCTTTCACCGTAAAAAACGCAGTCAGCGCATGCAGCGATCGCACCTCGACCAAATCCCCGGCTTGGGGCATCATCGCCAAAAGCAGCTCTTAGAGAAGTTCCACTCTGTAGAATACGTGCGCCAAGCCAGTGTCGCGCAAATTGCCGAAACCCCTGGTATTGGTGACAAACTCGCCCAGCAAATCTACGCGCATTTTCACCCTGTCACCTAAGCGGGTCTAGTGGTTTTCTACGAAACCACGACCATTCAAATGGTTGCCCATGATACTATGTTAAGAGAATCATGCTTCACACTAAGCTGTCTAGCTACTAGTTGTGCGCTCGATCGCATAATTAGCCTCAAGTTAATGGTAACGTGAGCAGAAACGTATCTGGGTTAGAAAACTTTAGGTTAAAAACTTAGACCCAAAGGAGCAATATATTTTTGTATCGACAGAAGTATATTTAGGTAGTTGTTAAAGGACTTTGCTTTATTAAGGAAAAGGTAAGGATATGGGACTATTAGATCGCATCGGCATGGTGGTCAAGTCTAACGTAAATGCGATGGTCACCTCCGCTGAAGACCCAGAAAAGATTCTGGAGCAAACCATCATCGATATGCAGGAAGATCTGGTGCAACTGCGTCAAGCCGTAGCCCAGTCGATGGCAGCCCTAAAGCGTCAAGAGCAACAGTATAACCAAGCCAATACCCAAGCTCAAGAATGGGAACGTCGGGCAATGTTGGCGCTGCAAAAGGGGGATGAAAATCTAGCACGGGAAGCACTGAGCCGCAAAAAAACTCATGCTGACACCGTTGCTGCGCTCAAGGGCAGTCTCGATCAACAAACAGGTCAAGTCGATACCCTAAAGCGAAATTTGGTTGCCCTTGAAGGCAAAATTTCTGAGGCTAAAACCAAGAAAGAAATGCTCAAGGCAAGGTTGCAATCTGCCAAAGCCCAAGAAAATCTCAACAACATGTTGGGCAAGGTCAATACCAACTCTGCCGCTGCCACCTTTGAGCGCATGGAAGAACGGGTATTGATGGCTGAAGCCAAAGCTGGTGCTTCTGCTGAGCTAGGCATGGATAACCTTGAAAGCCAATTTGCTCAGTTAGAATCAGGTAGTGGTGTCGATGACGAACTCGCAGCACTAAAAGCAAAAATGATTGCTGGTAGCAGCCCTTCTACGCCTGCATTACCTTCTGACTCAACTAAGTCTTCGGTTGGTAATGTTGATGCCGAACTAGATGCTCTACGCAGACAAATGGGGCAATAGTAGATTCGAGCTTCTGTTAAATTTCTAATTTCAAAGGCTACTCATATTATGGAGTAGCCTTTATGTTTTTTGAGCTTTTGTAAATCTACACGCAACAGTTTGTAATTCAGGTTATTTTCTGTTTAGGAGCTTAGTGAATAATTAAGGCAAGTTTTAGAGTGTAAAATAATTAACACATTAGGCATAAATAACTTCTCTCCACTTAATTTTGAGGGTAAGTCTATGATTTCGCAACCGATCGCTTCTGAAGAACCGATCTATCCCGATAGTGATGGCAATCCGATGTCAGACAATACCGAACAATATCGTTGGATTGTGATCGTCAAAGAAAACTTAGAAATCATTTTTGCTGAAGACCCCAATGTTTTTATTGCAGGAGATTTGTCATGGTATCCCGTTCAGGGAAGCCTTGAGCGTACTGCCCCTGATGTCATGGTGGTTTTTGGTAGACCAAGGGGTAGGCGTGGTTCTTATAAGCAATGGGTAGAGGATAACATTGCGCCGCAGGTTGCTTTTGAGATCTTGTCACCTAGTAATAAAGTTCGTCGAGGCATCGACTCTCTAGAGGAGAAATTTGAGTTTTATCAGGAGCATGGCATTGAGGAATACTACATCTACGATCCTGACGATCTCATTTTGGAAGGTTGGCAACGCCAGGAACAGAAGTTAGTAAAAATCGTAAGGATGTCTGGCTGGGTTAGCCCTCGCTTGGGAATCAGATTTGATTGGGAAGCAGGGAGAGAATTGGTTTTATATCGTCCAGATGGGCAGTGTTTTTTAACTTCAGTAGAGTTGGCGCAACGGATGCAGTGGGCTGAGCGACGTGCAGAAAGTGCTGAACGCCTGCGCCTGCAAGAACGTCAACGCACAGAAAGTGCCGAACAACGTGCAGAAAGTGCTGAACGCCTGCGCTTGCAAGAACGTCAACGCGCAGAAAGTGCCGAACAGCGTGCCGAACGATTAGCTAGTCGCCTTCGGGCTTTGGGTCTTGATATTGACGATGTCTGATCGCTGAAAAAGTCAGATCTGCGTCAGTTCAAATACAAATCTTCGGTGGTGTTTTGAAAGTGTTGAAAATTTAATTTAATAGATTATTCAGAACACTACCGTGTGAAGGATTTCACTCCACATGCCCAATATTAATTCTACACTTTTGCGATACTACCCAATTTTTTATAGTCGCTCGTTTGAGATAATAAAATGCGATTAGGAATTTCTATATAAAAGCATTCGTGGCAACATCAGAGAAACAGAGCGCAGGGGACATCGCCGCAAGTTTTGCGGATATCGTGGGTTTAGGTAACGTTCAGACACTCGATCTGGCGGAACCACACCTTAAAACACAGATCGCGAATTCAACCATGGGTGTTGAAAATCTTGCCATTGTCTCCCCTAAGACCCAAACCGAGCTAGCCAGCGCGATCGCTTTAGCAAATCAGCAGCAATGGGGCGTTTTACCCTACGGCAATGCCAGCAAACTGACTTGGGGCGGACTAGTTCGCGGCGCAAACGTGGCAATTAGCACCGCTGGCTGCGATCGCCTGATCGAGCACTGCGTGGGCGATCTCACCGTCACCGTCGAGGCAGGCATGAAGTTTGCTGACCTCCAGAAGATTTTGGCGCAGGAGGGGCAGTATTGCGCGATCGACCCTGCCTATCCCAACGCAGCGACGATTGGGGGAATTGTGGCTACAGCCAACACGGGTTCCTTGCGACAGCGTTATGGCGGCTTGCGCGATATGTGTCTTGGCATTTCCTTTGTGCGATCGGATGGCGAGTTGGTCAAGGCGGGTGGTCGGGTTGTCAAAAATGTGGCGGGCTACGATCTGATGAAACTGCTGACGGGGGCCTATGGTACGTTGGGTGTAATTTCCCAGTTGACCTTTCGGCTATATCCTTTGCCAGAAGCCAAGCAAACCGTCCTGTTGACGGGCAAAGCCGATGCGATCGCAGAGTTGAGAAATAAAATTCTATCCTCGACCCTAACCCCCACGGTTTTAGATTTGCTCTCTTCCAGTCTGCTGAAGGAATTGGGATTCGGACAGGATACGGGCAAAGAGATTGGTTTAGTGGCTCGGTTTGAGACCTTAAAAGTCAGCGTGATCGAGCAAAGCGATCGCTTAGTGGAACTTGGCAAATCCCTCCATCTCAAGGCAGAAGTATTATCGGAAGCAGAGAATTTCTGGCAAAGGCTAGAGGATTTGGTTTGGCAACCGAGTCCGCAGTCCAGTCTGGCGGGAAATTCTAAACTAATTGTCAAGTTAGGCGTGCTTCCTTCCAAGGTGGTGAATATCTTAGTGGAACTCGAAGCGATTGCGCGTACCTTGTCAGAATCTATACCACAACCTTACGTTCAAATTCATGGGGCGGGTGGTCTAGGAACGCTACGCTTCGATCTTGCAGGCGGATTCGATCCTCAAGATTTGCTCTTAAAGATTCGCCATCTAGCAAACGATACGGGAGGATTTCTCACGATCTTGGAAGCTCCACCTGCACTCAAACAAAATCTGGATGTCTGGGGATATACAGGCAATGCGATCGGAATCATGCAACGAATTAAGCAACAATTTGACCCACATCACCTTCTCAGCCCCCATCGATTATTCATTTGATGAATGGGTAATTCATGAATTGCCCATTCATCGATCACCAATTACTCATCCTCACCATTCAAACTATGCAAACCTCAGAAATGTCCTCTGAACAACTCTCAGAAGCCAGTCAAATTAATGGCTTTGACTTCACGAAAACTTTTGATTCCCAAAATCCGCCTGATGCCACCCTAATCGATGCTTGCGTCCATTGTGGCTTTTGCTTATCGACCTGTCCCAGCTATCGCGTCATCGGCAAAGAGACAGACTCACCGAGGGGCAGAATCTATTTAATGGATGGTGTGAATGAAGGCAAAATCCCCCTATCAGGTGCGATCGCGCAACATTTTGACTCTTGTTTGGGATGCCTTGCCTGCGTAACCACCTGCCCCTCTGGAGTTCAGTATGACAAATTAATTGCAGCCACTCGCGCCCAAGTGGAACGGAATAGCGATCGCCCGTTACCTGAGAAACTACTGAGAAAGCTGATTTTCTCGATTTTCCCCTATCCTAATCGGATGCGAGTCCTGCTAGCGCCATTATTGATCTATCAGAGATTGGGATTGCAAAAAATTATGCGATCGTCTGGCATCTTACAAAAAATCTTGCCCAAGCCCCTCGCCGCGATGGAATCTGTCTTACCTGAGCTATCGACGGAAGCCTTTCAAGACCTTTATCCTGAAGTAGTTCCAGCTCAAGGGACAAAGCGCTATCGTGTCGGTATGATTTTGGGTTGCGTGCAGCGCGTCTTCTTACCCGCAGTGAATGCAGCAACGGTACGTGTTTTAACCGCGAATGGCTGTGAGGTTGTAATTCCTAAGTCTCAAGGTTGTTGTGCTGCTCTCTCTCAGCATCAGGGACAAGAGGAGCAAGCCAAAGAATTAGCCCGTGCCACGATCGACAGCTTTGCGAATACGGATGTCGATGCAGTGATTATCAATGCGTCAGGTTGCGGTCACACGCTCAAAGAGTACGGTCATATTCTGCAAGACGATCCTGTCTATGCAGCCAAAGCTAAGGAATTCGCCAAGAAAGTGAAGGACGTGCAAGAGTTTCTTGCCGATGTGGGTTTAACCGCAAAGCTCTTCCCTTTACAAGAAGCTTCGCCTTTAACGATTGTCTATCAAGATGCCTGTCACATGCTGCACGGTCAGAAAATCAGCGTCCAGCCCCGTCAACTTCTGAAACAAATTCCGAACGTGCAATTGCGAGAACCTTTAGATGCGGCGCTCTGTTGCGGCAGTGCGGGTGTGTATAACATTTTGCAACCTGAGGTAGGCGACGAATTAGGCAAACAGAAAGTAGAGAACCTCGTGGATACGGGTGCAAGCTTGATAGCTTCCGCTAACGTGGGTTGCACGATTCAAATTCGCAAGCATTTAGAACTGCAAGGTCAAAAGGTTCCCGTGATGCACCCAATGGAACTCTTAGATTATTCTATCCGAGGCGAGCAATTAAGGCATGGATGAGAGCCCGAAGCCGCGAAGCGACTTCCCGCAGGGTAGGGGAAGGAACAAGATTTCTAGCCTTCCCCCTTTGCAAGGGAATTAAAGGGGGTAAGTCCAAGCTACTGGATAAAGGTAGTTTCTTTGCTATAAACCTCCTAATTTCCCATAGGGATAATTCCCTTATGGTTGCCCGCGATTTCCAAAAAACGATCTAGGCATTCGCGCAGCCAATAGGTATAGTGCTGGGGATTTTGTCGAATATCGATTTGTAAAGCTTCCAAGCCCATCCATTGCCAGTCTTCCACTTCTTCAGGATTAGGTGTGGGTGAACCTTCGTAATTACCTAAGAAGACGTGATCGTACTCATGTTCGATCAGACCGCGATCGAGGTTGGCGTGATAGACAAAGCTAAATAGTGCTTTAAGCTGGCAAGAGAAGCCCATTTCTTCTTGCAATCGGCGATCGCAGGCAGATTCCAAGGTTTCATTCGGTCTGGGATGACTGCAACAGGTATTTGTCCAGAGACCGCCAGAATGATACTTGGCTTTGGCGCGTTTCTGTAGCAGCAATTCACCCTGAGAATTCATCACAAAAATTGAGAAGGCTCTGTGCAATTTGCCATCAAGATGAGCTTGCAGTTTTTCAGCAACACCCACTTGGCGATCGCTTTCATCAACCAAAATCAACAATTCTTCTGTAGCCTGTGCTTGCAGCATCAATCAAGGATCCGCTTTGTTAAGTGAACTCAATAGCAATATCTTTTCACGTTTATCGACGGTTTTTTACATCGATCTGACCTTTTGCGTTTAAAAATCTCTCTTCTTGCAGTCGCTGATTGGCTATGCGCAATGATATTGTCTCTCAGTAACCGAGATCACACCCACTTACTGGTTACATTGGTTACCCTAGTAAATGTTGCAAACAAATTACAAACATAAAATCTAACTTTTTGAGTAGGAGACAAACAAATGCTCGCCCAAAGAGGCAATGAGCCTCACCCTAATGCTACCTCACCTGAAGACGATAGCCGATTAATGACAAACCAGATTACGATGCGGGTTCCTAGAAACTATCACCAAGAACCGATAATCTCTCGTCTTGTCATCGATCATGGCTTATTGGTCAATATTACTGCTGCCATTCTCGGTGAAAACTCGCAGGAAGATGGTTGGTTCACCCTAGAGTTAACTGGTACGAGCCACCAACTGCAAAGTGCCCTCGTCTATTTGGAAGAACTAGATTTGGAACTTTGGGAAAAAAATACTAACGAGGAAGAGAATTGGTAGGGGCTAAACAAAAGGGGCTGCTTCAAAGCAGCCCCTTTCGATCTCTATGAAAATTTTGCTACCTGTAAATTTTTCGGTTACACCGAACATTCTGTAGGGGCAGTGCCCCTGCGCTTAGACATCTGGGCAACCACAGGGGGATTGCCCCCTACAGTGGGTAATTCAGGTTTTCTGATTTTCTGGAATACAACCTAATCCCAATTACTTATTAGGTTGAGGCGTCATACGCAGGTAGGGCTTAATTGGGGTAAAGCCTTTAGGAAATTTCGTCTTTGCCTCTTCATTAGATACCGAAGGAACAATTACGCAGTCCTGTCCATCTTTCCAGTTAGCAGGTGTGGCAACACTATAGTTATCGGTTAATTGCAAGGAGTCAATCACGCGCAAAAGCTCGTCAAAGTTACGTCCCGTGCTAGCTGGGTAAGTTAAGGTTAGACGCAGTTTTTTGTTGGGGTCGATGATAAATACTGAACGCACGGTCAAGGTGTTGCCAGTACTGGAGTTGGGGTGAATCATTCCATAGAGTTCAGATACCTTTTTATCCGCATCGGCAAGAATTGGGTAATTGAGCTTAGCGTTTTGAGTTTCTTCGATATCACCCACCCAACCATTATGGGACGCAACATCATCAACGCTCAAGGCAATGGGTTTAACATTGCGCTTTTCAAATTCTGGCTTAAGTTTAGCCACCTCACCTAGCTCGGTCGTGCAAACAGGGGTAAAGTCTTTGGGGTGTGAGAACAAAATTGCCCATGAATCACCAATCCACTCATGAAAGCTGATCGAGCCATCGGTAGAATCTTGGGTAAAATCAGGTACTGTATCGCCTAAACGTAGTGTCATAGATCGGTATTCCTATTGTCATTGTGTAGATTATTACATTATCACTGTGAACATTCTAAAAACTTAGCTCTAATTTAAAGATTGCTCTTTTACACCTGTCTGCATTGCTCCCAGTGTCATTGCCACCATCTCTGCCCGCGAGGAGACTTCAAGTTTGCGGAACATTCGTTTTAAAGCCTGTTTTACCGAATTCTCTGTAATCCAAAGTTCCTTGCCGATTTCTAAATTTGTGCGACCCAAAGCCACCAATTCGGCAATTTGTAGTTCGCGTGGGGTTAAGCGATCGCTTCGACAAGGTTGATATTGTGGAGTGGCTGCGCTTATGGAAGCGCTTTGCGATCGCAGGGTTGCGACCCAAACCGACAGGTGCAAACTGATCGCGCTCAAATCCAATAGATTTTGCGTATCAAAGGCAGGACTTGACTTTTCACGGGTACATGCCACTGCACCCACCAATTGACCGCGATGGACGATGGGGCCGATCATCACATGCCAATGATCGGGTCGGGGACAGAGGATCGCCCATGCCTTGGGCGAACTGACTAAGGCTTCATGGACGGGAGCATGGCGCTCGACTAAATAACGCACCACAGGATTATGTTCGACCGATAGCCCAAATTTCAGGATTTTCTCAAGTTTGCGATCGAGGGAGGGAAATCGTTTTCGCAACAGATCTTCTAGCGAATCAAAGAAAAAGATCCCCGATCTTGTTGCGGCAAAATATTCACCAATTTTTGGCACGATCTGCGATCGCATGTCCTGTTCGCTCTGGGTTTGGTTGATGGCTTCAAAGAGAAGACCCAAAGAACTTGTCATAGATAAAGGCGTTTGAAGTGTACCCGATCGAGGTCTAGAAGCATTGAAGTGCTCAGCCTATAGTAGCTTTAATCTTCAAAATAACTCGATATGGACACAAATTTAGATAGCGATCGCGCTCCCATCGATTGGATGCAGATGGGCTTTTATGCTGCTGCGGTAGCGTTTAACCTCTGCTTAATTGCTCAACTCTTCACGGTTGGGGTTGCCTATTTTCAGAACCCTGCGTGGTGGAATATTCATGTTTGGTTTGTAAGAGGATATAGCGGGCTGTCTCTCATTTTATTGGGATGGGTGTTCGTAACGACATTCCCGAGCAAGATCCAAAGGCTCGTAGTAAGTCTTCCCCTATTACTAGGATTGCAATTTGTCAGTATTCACCTCAAGAGTCCCCTGAATCTAGCAGTACTCCATCCTCTGATTGGATTTGTGCTGTTCTATATTTCCTCAAGCCTTGTCCATAGTGTGTGGCGAACTTTATCGCCCAGCGATCGCCAGAACGGTTTAGTTTAGGAGGCAACCATGAAACAAGAAGCAATTTTCAGTCCTTTCTTTGCAACCATATTTCTGACGCTTGTGGTTTGGGTATATATGTACGTGCGTCGGATTAGTTTCATCACCAGTCACAAGATTTCACCCCAAGACCTTGCCAAGCCGAGCGAATTTGCAGAGATTTCGCCACCCAGTATATCCAATCCATCGGATAACCTCAAGAACCTGTTTGAAATGCCCGTCGTTTTCTATGCGATCGCGCTATACCTCTTTGTCACGCAGCAGGTGGATGCAGTGTATGTCAACGCCTCGTGGTTATTCGTGATATTTCGGATACTGCATAGTGCCGTCCATTGTACGTTCAATCTGGTTATACTTCGGTTCTACCTCTACCTATTCTCTACTCTTACGGTATGGTTTGTCGTAATTCGTGCAGCCCTGACTCACTTTGGCATGTAACGCCAAGAGAATTTGGGATTTGCATGTAGGGTCAATTCATGAATTGACCCTACATGCGCTCATGGAAGACATACCTTTGAGAAACTGCGATCTCACTGTCTCGGACTTGGATTTAAAGCTAAATTTCTCGCCCAATGCTGAGGAATATCAGGCGATGGTCTTAAAAGCCAAGCAATATATCCATAAAGCCGAAGCACAGTTAAAGGTTTTATCAAGCCGTTAGAAAATTGCCCAATCCAAAATCCCAAAATATGGTGTCGCAACCAAGGGAATCTTGCCATTGCCCTATCCTACATCGAGAATTTTGCGAATTGCTCTATTATCTCTTACTATACGGTTGTCATAGCATCATCGAGTAGACCATAAGCATTGAGCAACCAGAGAGAGTCTCGACCATCAATTAGACAGTATCGCCTTGGCTTACCTGGTTGGACAGCAAAGGCTCGAAGAGTCGCCCGCACTGGAGGTGTGATGTCGTGAGAATGCTGGATAAAGAGCACCTCAGATGGCTCTTGTGCTAGGCGATAAATCTGATCATTGTTCTTACCTAGGTGGTTCAAAGTCATGGGTGAGAACTTAGCAGGTCCCTTTAGCAAAAATGCAGCTGTCGTTCGTCTGCCGTTGAGATGAATGTTTGATGTATAGTGATCCGATTGTTCACCTCCCCAATCCTTAGTAATTCGATCACCGAGAATTCTTGCAAGAGACATCTTGAATCCACGCTCAGGAACATGCCGCATAATATCAATAGAATCAGGCTTCGGGACCTCTCGAATACGGGCAAACTCGTCGAAATCTTCAATAAAGTTTTCGTAGAAGTCTTGATTCCACCACATCACTTTGTCAATCCAAGCTGGATCTTGAGAATGTAGCCAAGGCGCACCCATGACCAAAGGTCGGAACACTAGACAGTCACCGTCCTTTCTAACAAACATAGCAACTATTGAGAGCAATGCACCTTGATGTAGCTCCATTCTTAGAGTGTCGGATCGAATGTGCTTGGTTGAGTACTCAATCCGCACACTAAAGCTTGTCTCACCAGCGGGTTGAACTTGGCTAAAGACTCGCTCAGCATCATAGACTTCGGGACAGGGTAGAAAAGTCTCTGTGGAACAGAACATATGTCCTTGTCCGGATGAGAGTATTTGCCCGAGGGTTTTGATGCCTAATAACTCACAAAACTTGAGCAAGACAGAGTTATAGACGTGATCGATGCGCACCTCGCGTAGCCCTTCTGGTAAGTCTTGAGGAATCGATTTCAGCATTTCATCAACAATCTTCATGCCGTTCTCACGTAACACTGTCTGAACGGCACGTCGATTTACGAAGCCAGGATCAATCCCATGTTCGAGAGGAAGTGCACGTTCTTCCAATGAGAGATTATCACGGAGACCTGTAGAGAATGCGGATGGCATGGTGGTGTTGAATACGAGTATTTACTCAAAAATTTCTGAATAATACCACTATTTTGGATTGATAGGGCTAATGAAGTGCAAATGAACTACAATTTCTTCTTAGAGTTTTTGAGGATTGAGCATTATTAGATTTGATCATGAGATGCCTAATATCCTTCACATTGTAAACGTGAAAATGTAAATGCGTCCTGTCTGCCGTGAGATACCAATCCAGCCATGCATCCTGCCTGTCAGTGCCTCAGGTTTATAGAACTCTAGCGAAGGAAAAACATCACGGGCAATCCACCAGTTCTTAGATTCTGTGAGCGCGTTATACTCAGGCTTATTCGTGAGTGGTGTGAGTATCTGCATCCATTTGGGAATATCTTGCGGTGCAACTTCTAGAATGTAAAATGCGCGGAAGTCTGATGGGCCAAAATTACCATCCCCGATCTGCTCCTCGACAAAGTGTGCGTCCAGAATGGCTGAGGGTGGAGCTTTATGCTTAGTGAGGATAGCTGAAACGTCAGAAACTCTCTGAGTGGCAGTTCCCGTAATTTCACGAGTGGTAGTCTTGGGCGCACTAACTGGACTACAGGCTGTTAGAGCGATCGCGCAGACAATGATTCCATATTTGAGCATAATATAAAAAAAGAGAATAGACTTGTTTGGAAATAATAGATAATAACAAAACAGTTAGAAGACGAGATGT
>NZ_JAZBJZ010000063.1:0-29089 GCF_036349135.1 Tumidithrix elongata BACA0141 | reverse complement strand
TCCACCTCGCTCTAAAGAGACGAGGTTGCCAACATTGCCGAGAATTTCTGATGCAGAAACTAGACTTTAACACCAAATTGTTTTATGGCATGGGAAGCGTAGGCGGTTCGATCTCTCTGAATATTCGAGCCTTCTTCCAGCTATTTTTTTCTTACGAATGTCGCAGGTTTAAATCCCAGTCTTGCAGGGATGGTACTTTTAATTGGAAGGCTTTGGGATATTTTTAGCGCCCTCTCGTGGGATGGCTGAGCGATCGCACGGTGTCTAAATGGGGAAAACGTCATGCTTGGATGATCTTTGGTGCTATCCCTTTTGGTGTTTTGTTTGGACTGCAATGGATCGTTCCTCACTTCAGCGAAGATTCCAACCTCAATCAGACCCTTTTATTTTGGTATTACGTGGTAACCTCAGTGTTGGGTGATGCAGCCTTCACAGTGGTCTTTCTCCCATACTATGCCCTCATCCCCGATCTCACCCAAGATTATCACGAACGTACCAGTCTTAATAGCTTTAAACTAGAATGGTTTTATCTCTTCAGTTCCAGACCAACTCGCACCAATTCAGTCTATCTCTGCCCTTTGGTCAATTCGTCTATTACTGCAGGCATGATGAAAGGGATATTGAGGGTTTGTAACCAACGAATCACGGGTGCACTGTTCGCGAGTTACTGCACAATCCCCAAGATGAGCATTCTTGGTGCTAGCAGCGATTGGATGAACCGATGGGGTGAGATTGCCTAAGTTACGGCGGAAGTGCGAAGACCCTATGGAATAGAATCCTTAGAGTCAGAGCATATTGGAAGTTCTTCCTTTCTATGTCCCTTTAACCGCATATTTATCCGTCGTTTGTCCTGTGGCGAACCGCCAAGAATCAGCGAGATTGTGATTTGACTGGGTACTAAAAATAGCTAGTGCCAGCAAAGATAAAGCTGTACTGACCACAAACGTATTCGCTAACCCCAAAAACACGATCGCATTGCCCATAATCGGCCCCGCGATCGCAATGCCTAGATCGAAGCCAGCCCATGCCAATCCAAACACAAAGCCTCGCTCTGAGGCAACTGAGCGATCGGCAAGCAAGGTCGCAATGGCAGGAATCACAATGCCTGAGCCAATTCCCTCTAGTCCACCTGCAATTAGAAAAACGAGGCTTGTCTGTGCCGAATAGACCGTTGCCATGGACAGGGCATAAAAGCATAAACCGATAGAGATAAATACCCCTCGCCCATAGCGATCGCTAATACGGGCAATCGGCAAACGAATGATAAAGCCTGCGATCGCTGCCGTCATATAAAACAAACCCGCATTCAGTTGAATGTGCTGTTGCTTGATTAAAAGCGGTAAAAAAGCACTGAGCGTACCAAACACCATTCCAATCATAAAGAGCACCGTTGCAGGAACGCGAACTCTCGGGCTCCATAATGTCTGCCAGAACCGACGGGATGGTGGCGGGATGGTGTCGAAATCCTTCAAGTTGCGATCGCTCGAAGATAGATCGATGTCAGCATCCCGAGGAGATGAGAGCTTTGGTTCGGTGACCTTCTCCATCATTAATAGCCCTGCCAATGCCAGCGATGCTGACATTACGAATAGAATCTGATATCCCCAAATTTCCTGCATCCACCCCCCAAAGGCCGGACCAAACGCCAGCCCCAGAGGATTGACTAAGCTCATATAGCCAATGATTTCCCCCCGTTGTTCCACAGGAGAAAGATCGGCAATGAGAGCGCTGAAACCCGTGGCAAAAGCGGCAATACTAATACCATGAATGGCTCTGAGTACCATTAATACAGGAATGGATGGTGAAATTGCATATAAAAGTGGCACGATCGTGGCAACGCCCAGTCCAATTTGCATGACCAACCTTCTTCCCTTGCGATCGGCTAATCTTCCTAAATAGGCGCGGCAGGTGAGCAATCCGATCGCAAAAGCACCCATCACCCAACCAATTTGAGCGTTGGTTCCACCTAGACTATCCACATACAAAGGCAAGGTCGGCAATAGAGAAGCTAGGCTCGACCAAAACATTAGTCCTGCAATAAAAGAAGCAGTCAAACTTTGCCGTACAGGTGCAGGAATTTGTCGAAAAGTTTGAAGAAAGCGCATAACAATTTTCCCCTTGGCTGCCAGTATTCTGGAGCCATGACAAACGCTGGTAAATGTTCTAATGGATTTTTAAGACAAACAATATCCCCCAACCTATGACTTCCTAAGTTTAGGAAAGGTGGGGGGATGATATTGGTTTAGCTTTCGGATAGAAGTTCTATTAGTTTTTCCCTAACTAGAGAACTGCTTAACGATTGCTGGAGCCCGAAGAAGAACTTGCATACTTGTCCGATCTATCCGATCTAATCGTTGGACGAGAATCAAAGTCACTGCGGCGACCACCACCACCATTACCTTGAAATCGCTTGACAGGCTTGGTTGTATTCTTCACCGATTTGTCTGGTTGTTTTGACAAGACGTTGAGTGCGGCCTGCTCTGATTTCTCAGATTGAATATGGCTATAGGCAAGTTGTAAGGCGGCAGCAGCGATCGCTTGGGCATCATACTCTTGCGACAACTGAGATACCAAGGGTAGAAAAGATGCCAACCGTTCGCCACTCAAAGCCTGATGAATTTGTTCGGTGAATCGAGCAATTCGGCGCTCTTGAATTTGGGCGATCGTAGGCAGAGAGCTTACTTCTAGGGGCTGACCGACATGCTTTTCAAGCTGACGAATCTTATAGCGCTCCTTAGCCGTAACCAGCGTAATCGCGATTCCAGTTTTGCCTGCTCTACCCGTGCGACCGATGCGATGAACGTAGCGCTCTAAATCATCGGGCAACTCTAGATTAAACACGTGGGTTAGACCGTCAATATCTAGTCCGCGTGCGGCAATATCCGTGGCGACTACCCATTTGACCTGTTGGTTACGGAAGCGACGCAATAAGGATTCGCGCTGTGATTGAGACAGATTTCCGTGGTATTCGTCGACACTGTGTCCGGCTGCTTGCAAGATATCCGTGAGTTTACTGGCAGAATCTTTGGTTCGGACAAAGATAATTGCCGAAGTAGGCGACTCTAGCTCCAAAATTGGCAGAAGTGCTTCTTCTTTGGTGAGATGCTGAGGAACTTGATAAATTTGCTGATCGATTCGGGTCGGTGCAGTCACCTCTGACTCAACCTTTACGACAACAGGGGTACGCAAGTAGTTTTTGACAAGTCTACGCACCTGTGGAGGCATTGTCGCTGAGAAGAAAGCGGTTTGGCGGTTGGTGGGTGTTGTTGCCAAGATTTTCTCAACATCTTGAATAAAGCCCATATTCAGCATTTCATCGGCTTCATCAAGGACGAACCAAGACAGGTTATCTAGTCTCAAGTCACCGCGATCCATCAAATCGATCACACGCCCGGGAGTACCAACCACGACATGCACGCCGCGCTGTAGATGAGAAATTTGGCGATCGATCGCTTGTCCACCGTAGACAGTGAGAATTTTTGCCCCAGGCTTGAGGTTAAAGCCCCGAATTGCCTGACTGACCTGAATTGCCAATTCCCGCGTAGGGGTGAGGATGATCGCTTGTAACGTATTTTGATTTAGATCGATACGTTCGAGAATAGGTAAAGCAAATGCTGCCGTCTTACCCGTTCCTGTTTGAGCCTGACCCAGCACGTCTGTACCAGCCATCAGGTGAGGAATTGCTTGTACTTGAATCGCTGTAGGTTCAGTAAAACCAATAGAGATAAGTTTTTGAACTCTTGCTTCTGAAATACCGAGAGATTGAAAAGATGAGGGCATGAATGCTCCAAACTAAATGATGTGCTGTTGTTTCTGCTATTCCCCGTCCACCTAGGCTCTTGTGAGCAGAAATCAATTCTAAAAGATGATAACCAGGGATACTGCTTCGCTTCACCAGCCCTATCTCTAAGGTTTTTCAGAACCATTGGGTACAAATTCAATGGGAGGCTTGTTTAGAAATTCCGCCGAAAAGTTAGAACTACAAGCAAAAGCAGATAAGTTACATTATAGGACAATGTTAAAGATTGTAAACAAGTTTGTACGAATTTATACCTGAGGTGATAACCAGCAAAAATCAAGACGACAAGATAGCGATCTAAAGTCTATGCAGCGATCGCTAGGAAATTGTTTGGTTGTCGGCCTTAAGATTCCGAGTCAAGCAGGCTCTTTTTGGACTTTTTGAGTTCCGCCCAGAGCTTTTTAATTTGCTTGTATGCATCCTGCGGAGAAATTTTGCCACCATTTTCTAGGGCGCAAATAATGGTGATGCGATTGGCAAACTCTTGAAGATTGGCATCAAAAGCTAGATTTTCCAAGGAGAACTCTCCTTGAAATCGCGCCCTAGGATTTAAAAACTCTTCTTTCCCCGTTTGCTCTGTCATACCTGACTCCATATATGACTATGACTAAGTTGGCAGATATTGAAACATACGACCAGTATCCGAATAAACTCTATCAGAATTTTTTCATTATGGGGTAACTGAGCCGTTAAGGATTGGTTAAGCACATAAGGATACGGGGAGATTCACCACAAGCGATCGCTTAGGTTGAGATCGCTTTGATCGCGTTTGCAATCCGAGATTTACGTCTGGCTCCAGTGTTGCCATGTAATACGCCACGCTTCACTGCCTTGTCAATCTTGCTATAGGCTAAGGACATTTTAAGATTGACATCTTCTAAAGCTTCAGGACTAGGACTAGCTTGATAGGTTTCTACTGCGTCAAAATACTTCTTCATTAACGTCTTGACGGCGGACTTGTATGCTTTATTATGCAAGCGGTTACGCTCGCTGATTTGAATGCGCTTAATTGCAGATTTAATATTTGCCACAGATTACCTCTTAAGTTTGTTGTTGTGGAGCTTGCCATGAATTGAATGAATTAAGTCTATTGCGATTAATAACGAGGAAATCGTTAAAAGTTATTGACGAATTCAAAAACAAGGCGATTAATATCCTAACACCTAGATTTATAGATTTCACCCCAGTAATTCTAAAACTATCCGATCGTTCCCAATTAGACACAAGTAGACACAAGCAAGTTTAGATGAGCTACCTTAACGTAATTTCTTTTTTTGGCATTTTCGGTCTCTGCGCGATCGCTTGGCTCTTTTCTGAAGATCGCCGTATCGTCCCTTGGCGCGTCATTGCTTGGGGGATCGGCTTACAGCTAATCTTGGGCTTTATGGTGTTTCAGTTTGAGCCCACAAAAGCTGCCCTCGAGGCATTCAGCAATCTGTTAAATGTCGTATTTGATGCCGCTGAAGAGGGTGCGAGATTTATCTTTGGCAGAAATTCTTATATGATCGCACCGCTACCTAGGGGCGCGAATGCCTGTGCTGCTCCCCCTATCGGTCTGGGGCAGGTTGCCGAGGGACTCTGCGCTGTCAGGATTACGACGATTTTTGCTTTAAATACTTTTCCTGCCGTCATTTTCTTTTCAGGCTTGATGGCACTCTTAGAGAATATTGGCGTAATTAAGGTAATCGTCGATTTCTTTGGTTGGATCTTTGAACGCACCATGCGCTTAAGTGGGGCAGAAGCTTTAAGCGGCTCCGCTAATATCTTTGTGGGCATTGAGGCGGCGATCGTGGTGAAGCCCTATCTGCCCAAGATGACCCGCAGCGAACTCTGTGCGATTCTGGCATGCTGCTTTGGTACGGCAGCTTCATCGGTACTGGCGATTTATGTAAATGCGCTCAAAGCAACATTCCCTAATATTTTGGGACACCTTGTCTCTGCCTCGATCATGGCGATCCCCGCTTGTTTTGTACTCTCCAAAATTTTAGTGCCCGAGACAGAAGTACCTGTGACCATGGGTGGGCTGCCTAAAGAGCCTTCTAGACCTAGGGGATCGCGCGATCGCGATGCAGTGGAAGAACGTGTCGAAGGAAGCGAAACAGGCAAAAGTACTACTGAAAATTCCCATGAGGATTCTGCTGAAAATTCCCACGAACCCCCATTAGAAACCGTTGGTAGTGAAGTGATGCAACGGGTTAGTCCCCTTGATGCTGCCATTTTAGGAGCTTTAGATGGAGTCAAAATGTCTGTTTCGATCGCCGCCGTTTTGATTTTGATCGTGGGCTTGGTTTACCTACTCAATCAATTTTTTGCCTTTTTGGGGACGATTAGCTTCTTGAATATTGGAGAAATATTTAAGGTGGTCACACTTGCCAATATTCTGGGCTTTTTGTTTTACCCCCTCACACTTTTGACGGGCGTAGCGGTCGATCTCGGGAAACTGTTACAGGGCATTCCCGATGAATCTTGGAAAGCCTCGGTGATTATTGGGCGTAGATTGCTAGAGACTGCCATTCCCCCCTATCAAGAACTGGGAAGAGCCAGCCTCGCAGGAGAGCTAAGTCCGCGTACAGTTTTAATTGTTAGCTATGCCCTTTCAGGGTTCGCACACCTTGCCTCCGTGGGCATTTTTGTAGGGGGCACGATCGCTTTGATTCCCTCGCGACGCCAAGACATCTCAGAGTTGGGATGGAAGGCACTGTTTGTCGGTACACTGGCAACGATGATGATTGCTTCGGTAGCGGGAGTATTTGATGATGGCAACCCCAGTATTATGGGAAAAAAGCCGCAACAAGTTGTGCCGACTTCTACACCATCCCCTAGCCTCAAACCAACGGTTGCTCCTACAAGCACGCCCACTAGCAAACCGACGAGTGTTTCTACAACATCGCCCAGCGCTATGCCTACACCAAAGTCCACTTCTACAGGAAAGCCCAATGCCTCGCCCAACCCCGTAGTTAGCCCATCTCCCAAAACCCTGCCATCCCCAAAACTTTAGAGTAATGATTTATGGATGCTTTTGAGCCAATTTCGCCTGACTGGACACAAAAGGCAACGCACGCCCAAAATTTCTGCTGTCCCCGTTGCGGTCGGTTACCCGGCCAAGCTAAATCGGTATGGATTAATCGCCGATCGCCGGTCTATACAGAAAACCACCGCCGCAAATGGCAGGAATTTTATGCCTGCGAATGTGATGCTGTTTGGTGGGCATGGAGTAGCGATCGCCCCCCTTCTGAATTTTCCGATCGCACCATAAGCAATGATGATATGCCTCCCGATGGGCTCTTTTAGTCAAACGTTAAAAGCTAATTATCCATTGCCTGAAATTTTCCTGTTTGAATGCGTGTTTGAATGAATGTACTGATCGGTCTAATTTTCTGTCTCGCCTTTATTCTTGGAGCCTATACCAGTGTTATACCGGGATGGTTAGGCGAGACTATGGTATTAGGAGTGGGTTTTGCGATCGCAATGGTTGTGCCGCTAATTTGGCGCAAAGCCCCTAAGCGTTGGGTTTGGCTGGTTGCCGCTGCGATCGCGGGTTTTGCCAGCTTTTACGTACAATTTCGCACGCCCCAACCCCAATCAGATGACATCTCAAAATTTGCACCTGCCTCTAATGTGGCTGTACAGGGAAAACTGCTAGAACCGCCCAGTTTGACCCGTAGCGATCGCGCTCGTTTGATTTTAGAAGTTCAAGGCATAAATCAGCAGGTTGAAACCTCTGAACCGCAAGAGGTCTTTGGTAATGCTCAAAATGAGACAAAGCCTAAACCAAAAGTAGAACCTAAGTTTGAGCAGGCTTCTGGCAACCTGTATGTCACGGTGGCATTGATTCAAGCAACGGGGCTGAGAGTAGGACAATCGGTAGAAATAACGGGCAGACTGTACTTACCTAGTGGGGCAAATAATCCCACCGATTTTGACTTTAAAAATTATCTCAAACGCCAAGGAGTCTTTGCAGGATTGAGCGGACGCATGTTGATCGTAAAAGATCGGGCATCTGCTTGGGGTGAGTGGTGGATCAAGAGTCGAATGGTACGCGCCCATGTCACAGGCGCAGGAATGCCACAGGGGGCGCTACTTAGCTCTCTGGTTCTGGGCAATCGTGCGGTCGATCTGCCCACCGATCTCAAAGATACATTCATTCAAGCCGGGCTGGCGGCAGTTTTGGCAGCATCGGGTTTTCAAGTGTCACTCCTGCTAGGGGCTGTGCTGCTTTTGAGCCGCGATCGCTCGCCCAAACAGCAGTTCATTCAAGGTTGTATTTGCTTATTTGCTTATGCCATGCTTACTGGTGCTAGTCCCTCGGTGCTGCGGGCAGTGGTAATGGGGCTTGGTAGTTTAGTCGGCATTCTCACCCAAAGGCGCAGTCGTCCGATTGTGGGGTTGGCGATCGCAGCAGTAATTTTGCTCCTGTATCAACCGCTCTGGATCTGGGATTTAGGATTTCAGTTTAGCTTTTTAGCTACGTTGGGGCTGGTTGCAACCGTTGAACCCATTACCAAACGCCTAGAGTGGTTGCCGCCTCTGGTTGCCGCGGCGGTGGCCGTGCCGATCGCTGCCTATATCTGGACGTTGCCCTTACAACTTTATAACTTTGGCAAAATTAGCCCCTATAGCGTTTTGGCTAATCTATTGACCACTCCCCTCGTTTCTTTCGCCACAATTGGCGGCATGATTAGCGGGATTTTGGGTGCGATCTTTATTCCCTTTGGGGCAGCAATCAGTTGGTTCATGATTCCCCCTTTACACTTCACGATCGCGATCGCCAAATGGACCAATACCTTACCAGGGGCGGCGACGAATGTGGGTACGATTTCCCTATGGCAATTGCTGGTTGGCTATGGCTTGATTTTGATGATTTGGCTAGTTCCTTGGTTGAGCAAACGTTGGATTTTAGGCATCGTTCTGACGTTGATCTTGATCTTTATTCCTAATGGCATCGCCCGCGCTACACAACTTCAGGTCACGATTTTGTCTGCGGGAGAGGTACCTGTGATGTTGATTCAAAATCAAGGACAGACCATTTTGATCAACAGCGGCGATCGCCAAGTTGCCACCTTTACACTGCTACCGATGCTGCAAAAGGTTGGGATCAATCAAATTGATTGGGCGATCTCCACCGACCCGCAGTTAGCTTTTAGCGAAGGTTGGAAAACGCTCTTGGATAGTGCTATGCCGATCAAACAGTTCCGAGATGCGGGCGTAGATGTCTACCCCAAACCCTATCAAGACTTAATTCAAGCACTATCTAGTTCCAATACGAATATTAAGAGATTGCAGCAAGGAGAAAGCGTAGAATTTTCACCCAATCTAAAATTAGAAGTCGTCAACGCATCCCCTTCGATTTTGCGCCTTGTCTTTCAAGATACGAGTTGGCTTTTGTTTGGCGATACCGATCTAAAGGCACAGCAACTTTTAGTTGATTACAGCAAGCCCGACACCCGTAAGCCTCAAGATATCGATCCAGATCCCAAGGTGCAACAACTTTTGGCAGAACGGAGAAAGATTTTATCAAACCTCAAATCCACAATTTTGTTTTGGGGAGGTGGCAAGCTCATGCCAGAAATTTTGCAAGCAATTAGACCAACGGTGGCGATCGCTTCGGCAAATAGCGTTGTCGATGAAACTGTCAGCCAAATTTATGGCATCAAAATTAGGCTCTATTGGACAGGCAAGGATGGGGCAGTTCAGTGGACGCCTGAGAATGAAATTCAAACGCTCAAGGATCAGCAAGATTCGCGATCGCCCATTTAAATAACGTGAGTTCGGGTTAAGGAGAGGGAGGTAAAGCGCACTCCACCTGCAAAGAAGGCTTTTGGGGCTGGTGACAATAAGCAATAAGACCAGAAATGATGTTGCTCAAGGCATGAATCGGAAATCGGACTACGATGACGAGAATGTTCAATTTGCGAGATATTTTTGAGTTGATCGATGATCGTTTCAATAATTGATCGCTTACGACTAAGCAACTTATCCGTTAAGCGCATCAAGCGGTTTTCATATTGCGACGAGGTTTGGCAAAGAACTCAATACCAAAGTCCTTGAACAGTTATTCTGCTAAGGCATGAGAGCCATAACCACGGTCAGCAAACACCTTGCCAAACAGTGATTTCATCAAGATAGGCACAGGCTTACCATCATTGACATTGCCAGGAGTGATTTGGATGTTCAACAACTCACCACACTCATTGACGACCAGATGTAACTTGAACCCGAAGAACCAGTTTACCGAGGTCTTCCCACGAGCAGCAATGTCTTTGAAGACCCGATGCTGATTAATTCGCCGATTATGGCAGACGTAAAGGCAGGTAGAGTCAGTGTTTTAGTCTTTTTTAGCTTATTGGTTTCTCCTTTTTTTGCCCTTTTTTCTTATCCCGAACTCACGTTAGTGTAAGTTTAATTGCTCGATAATATATAGATTTTAATCTATGTAAGCATAGTCATTTTTAGTATACTATCTATAGTTATTTTTCAAAGGTTAAAGGAGTTAAGCAAATGTCGATAACAAGATTCGTCGGTTTTATCTTCAAGTTCTACGCAGTTACAATAGGCGTTTTGGTGGTGTTCAATGCAATCTCGACGCTCAAACTCGACACTCAAAACTCACCCGATAAAAGTTTTTCAAAGCCCTCCTTAACCCAAATTTATGGGAATTTAGAATGCGAAGCTACCAAGTCCGTACTAACCTAAGCGATCGAAGAAAACTAAGACTGGGGTTTGCTAAACTAACACCAACAGATAAACCCTACTCAGTAGGCTAGATCTATGAACACCACTCTCACCACACCATCTGAGCGCATCTTACTTTCCAGCATTCGTTGGGAGACCTACCGCGCGATCGCTCGTGACTGCGAACAACAACCTCGCACCCGACTTACCTACGACCAAGGACAGCTAGAAATTCGGATGCCCTCTGACCTCCATGAAACCTACAAAAAAATATTAGGTAGAATTGTTGAAGCCATCACAGAAGCTTGTGAAATAGAGATTCGCAGCCTCGGCTCGATGACTTGCGATCGCCAAGATCTAGCCCGTGGATTAGAACCAGACCAGTGCTATTACATCCAAAATGAAGCAGCAATTTGGGGGAAAGAAAACATTGATTTACAGACCGATCCGCCTCCAGATCTGGCGATCAAAATCAATATTACCAGTAGCTCGCTCAATCGCTTCAAAATCTATGCCCTTTTGGGAATTCCTGAAATTTGGCGCTATGACGGACAAATGCTGACCATCTTTGTACTCGAATCTACAATTGATGGCAATCACTACGCAGTTTCTCAATGCAGTATCGCGTTGCCCTTCGTCAGCACCGCCGACCTACAAAGATTTCTCAATTTGAAAACCACCGTTAAAGAAAATGCCTTAATTCGCCAAGTGCGGGAATGGGCGATCGCCCAAAATATTAAATCAAAGCCCATGACGCTCCTCAAGGACTTAATCGAAATTCCTGAAAGTCTGTAAAAAGGAGATTTTGTGCTGAATCTGTTATCAGTAGAGAGCTGATCGAGGCAAAGATATTACAGAATAGTGCCAAATAGATCGTAATGGTCAGCGGCTGTAATTTCTACAGGTAACATATTGCCGAGAGAGGCTTTGCCTTGGGGATCTTTTACATAGACCACCCCATCAACATCTGGGGCAAAACGAGGCGATCGCCCGATCAGTTCGCCCGTTTCAGGATTTTCCTGCTCGATTAACACATCTACGATTTTGCCAACTTCAGCAAGGTTCTTTTTGAGCGAGATTTCCTGCTGCGCTGCCATCAGAGCATCTTGTCTCTCTTGCTTCACAGATTCTGGAAGTTGATTGGGCAGATCGAAGGCAGGAGTTCCTTCTTCTGCTGAGAAGGTAAAGACACCGACATGATCGAACTCGTGCCGTTGGATAAAGGAGAGTAAATGCTCGAACTGGGCGTCGGTTTCGCCAGGGAAGCCCACTATCAAAGTGGTTCGCATTACTGCATCGGGAAGTGCCGTTTTGATTTGTTCGATGATTTTGTCATTCACCCTTCCTTGCCAAGGGCGATTCATCGCTTTTAAGACATCAGGGTGAGAATGTTGTAAGGGCAAGTCTAAATAGGGCAAGACATTGGGTGTAGACTGCATCGCTTTAATCACTTTTGGCGTCAAACCCGTGGGGTAGGCATAGTGCATCCGAATCCAAGGCACATCAACTTCGCCCAAGGCACAGAGCAACTCTGCGAGTCGCGGCTGTCCGTAAATATCAAGACCATAGTTGGTGGTGATCTGGGAAATTAACAGCAATTCCTTGACACCTTCGCTAGCGAGGCGATGACTTTCGCTGACAATCGATTCAATGGTACGCGATCGCTGATTACCGCGTAGATGGGGAATGATGCAAAAGGCACAGCGATAATCACAGCCCTCGGCGACGCGCACATAGGCAACCGATTCGTTGGTGGTGCGATAGCGCGGTACGGTTTCATCAGCAATGTAGGTAGGTTCTTGAGAAACTTCTTTTACCCTTTCTCCCGCCTCTGCCCGTTCGATCACGTCCACGATTTTGTGATAGTCCCCCGTACCAACCAGTGCTACAGCTTCGGGAATTTCATCTAGAAGTTCTTGCTGAAAATGCTGCGCCATACAACCTGCGATCACAATCCGCTTACCCGCATCTGCAAGTTCCACAAGCGTGCGGACTGATTCCCGTCTGGCTGCGTCAATAAAGCTACAGGTATTGACAATCACATAGTCGGCTAATTCTTCGTTGCTATCGACGCCGTAGCCTGCTTGTACGAGCAAGCCCAGCATATGTTCTGTATCGACGCGATTTTTTTCACAGCCCAAGTGAGAAATTGCGATCGTTGGTTTGACCGTCTTTAGCATAAGTAAGCCCTAGATTATGATTCTTGTTGCTTTAAAAGATTTAGCTGTACTAGCTTAACAAACCTTTTAAAGAATTGAACTAAAGTCTGAACTCACCAGACCGAGATTACCTTTCTATTCTATAGCAATCCTAAATAATTTATGAGAGAGCAGGAGAGGCAAATGTAGTGTTAAAGGAAAATGATTTAAGTTGGTATTGCTGATGGACGCTCGAAAAGATAGCCTCATCTTCTTTGCAGAGGTTCAATTTCAGCCCAAAGATGATTTTATAGCGGTAAGGTCACAGTAAACGTAGTCCCAACCCCAATCTCACTTTTTACAGAAATCTTGCCATGATGAGCCTCAACATACTGCTTGACAATCGATAGTCCTAAGCCAGTCCCTTCATACATTTCAGAGTTTTTAGCCCGATAGAATGGGTCGAAAATATGTTTTTGATCCATTGGGGAAATACCAATACCGCGATCGCAAACCCGAAAAATTATATAGGCTTGTTCTGGCAAGTTAGTCTGAACTTCAGTATTTTTATGATTCACCTGTGAAGTTCTCTGATTTGACTGAGCCTTTGAAGTCACTGTAGCATGGCAATCAAGCTCCAAGATTACGGTAGTGTTTTCTGGGGAGTACTTTAAGGCATTAGATAAAAGATTAGAAAGAATGGAATCTAGAATTCGCCTATCTAAGTTAGCCTTTTGCAATTTACAGTGATTCTGATAATGAATTCTTTGTTGATTGCCTATACTTAGCAGCATTTCTGTGACGATTTGACGGCAGTACTTATCAACTTGAAGCGGCTGAGGATTGAATTCTAATTTACCAACTTCAGCGCGATTAATCGTTAAAACATTGTTCATGATAGAAACAAGACGCTTTGTACTAGATTCGATATAATTTACCTGCTTTTGGATAGACTTGTTCTCTAAAGAGGAATCGCTCCTAAGCTTCAACAGATGGGCTGCATTCGTAATTACCGCTAGCGGAGTGCGAAACTCGTGGGACATCATCGAAAAGAAACGAACCCTCAATGCGCTTATTTCCTTTTCTCTTTCTAATTCTAAGCGCAATTTCTCAGCCTGCTTCCGTTCAGTAATATCTTGTGTAATCCCATAAATTTTCATGGGTTTACCATCAGCGCCTAAGATCCCATGTCCTTTGCTATAAAGCCATTTAGAAGTGCCATCGGGAAGCAAGATTTTGTAATCAATTTCAAAGGATGAATTGGTTGCCACAGCCCCTTCCACTGCCTGTTTAAGCCTCAAACGATCTTCAGGATTAACCCGTTCCAATATTTGATTAAAACTAGGAGTGGGTTCCTCTAGCGAAAATCCCCAGATATGAAACAGTTGATCGGACCAAGTATTCCGATTGGTAACAAGCTCCCGTTCCCAATTTCCCATATGAGCAACACGTTGAGCCTCTGCCAAAGCCGCTTCACTATTACGCAATTTTTCCTCAGCTTGCTTGCGATCGCTAATATTTCTAGCAATTCCCATCACCATGGATTCGCCCTTAAACTCAAATGTCATTCCAGCTACTTCAACGGGAAATTCTGAGCCATCCTTTCTAACATGAATGACCTCAAACACAAAATGCTTTCCATCTGGACTTTTTACAGATTTAGGACAGTTTGTATGGAAGTAGGGTGGAATGATGTCGCGAGGAGACTTTGCTAATAATTCTTCTCTAGTATAGCCAAGGCTACGGCAGGCAGAATCATTCACCTCAAGAAACTTGACGTCTGACCCCTGTGGATACACAAAGACGGAATCTTCGATCGCATCAAAGAGTATACGGTATTTTTCTTCGCTTTCCTTAAGGGCTTGCTCGGCTTGCTTGCGATCGCTAATATCGCGGACGATCACCAGTACTTCCTCCTCACCATAGGGAGCAACACGCACTTCCTCATAGACAAGCCTACCAAACTTAGGGATCTGATGTTCGTAAACTTGAACTTCACCTGTAGCGATCGCGCGATCGAAAATCTGTACCTGCTCAACTAAAATCTCTGGTGGTAAAACTTCAGAGATGTGCTTCCGAACGGGTAAATACTCACATTCGTTGAGCGTAGAAGGGGCAGATGGCATTATACATTCTAAACAGCTACCATCACGCTTTAGCAGTAAAAGCAGGTCAGGGAGGGTATTGAGAATAGCCCGATTGCGAGCTTCACTCTTGCGTAGCGCTTCCTCAATCTCTTTGCGCTTGCTAATATCATGGGCAAAAGCCATAATGGCAGGCTTTCCGTTATAGTCAAACAGATTTGCTCTAACTTCTACGGGAAATTTCCTGCCATCTTTACTAACGTGAGTCGTTTCAAAAAAGGCTTGTTTGGTTGACAAGAGTTTCTCAATCACTTTAAGCCCAGGGAAATGATCGACTTCTGGCGGAACGATATCCTGAGGTGACATTTGCAAAAGTTCTTCTCGAGTATAGCCTAAACATTCACACGCAGCCTCATTCACTTCAAGAAAGACCTCTGCCCTAAGTTCGGGGTTTAATCGATGCACAAATACGGCGTCATCTTTGCTATTAAATAGAACCTGATATCTTCTTTCGCTCTCTCGTAAAGCTTCTTCGGCTTGTTTACGGCTAATTGCCATGCCAACATAGGAGGCGATCGCTTTGCCTAACTGGATCTCCTCATCAGAAAAGTTATAGGGGCGATCGTAATAAAAAGCGATTTCTCCTAGGGTGCGATCTTGGTGGATCAACGTGAAAACGCCAAGGCTTCTAAATCCCTCTGCCCGAATTGCTTCGCGCAAAGGCGCTAGTTCTGGCTTGAGTTCTATATCTGGGATGATTCTTGGTGCAGTGTTTCGGGGGCTAAAATGTTCCATGAAAAAACTTTCAGCAATTTGCTGGTAGCCTTTACTGATCCCATCGGTTAACTGGTAACGAATATGACCTTGCTCGTCTTGCATTAAAATAGCAGAGCGATCGGATTGGAAGATCTTCCTAACTGAGGCGATCGCAACAGCATATACTTGATCGAGCGTAGAAGCTTGATTTAGATCGAATGCCATTTGATAGGTCATTTCAAGTCGCTCAAGATGCCTTCTTAATTTTGCTTCTATTCGTCCTCGTTCCTCTAAGGCATTGACAAGTTGAGAATTTACCGTAAGGAAATCTTCTGTATGTTGTCTAAATCTTGCTTCGACTTCCTGATTTAGGCGGTGTAATTGCATTTCTGTTCGCTTGCGATCGCTAATATCCCTAGCTATCCAAGTAACGGTATCTTCTGATATAGGAGAAATCGTTGTAGAAAACCAAACTTCTTGTCCTCTTATCGATAAGACATATTCGATGGTTTTGGCTGTTTGTGTGTCAGCAGTCTCACAAATTTCCCGTAAAAAGTAATCAGCAAGATGTTGGGGTAAGACTTCGTGTAGTGTTTTATTTGATTTGTTATGTAGATGGTTGTCTAGTTCAGAATGCGCTGACAAGACTTCAAGATAACGCCCTTCCCTATTCATTACAAAAATAAAATCCTCCATCCCAGCGAACAGATTATAGATTTCTGCGTCTGAGCTTCCGAGTGGCTTATTTCCCCGATCTAAGACCTGCTCTAAAACAATGACAAAGCCCATTAAGGAACCTCGATTATTCTTGATTGGGCTCACTTTGCAACGAATGGGAATCTCGTTGTGCTCGCGATCGATCAAAACAAGCTCGTCGATCGCCCAATCAACCTTATGAGAATGAGATTTTGTGAGAAGACCCGTAATGTGTTGTCCTAACTTGCGATCAGCAATTTTGAGGGATTTCTCTAAAGGTTTGCCAACGCTTTCAGAACTTGATACTCCTATCAAAGCTTCTGCTACAGGATTAATCTGCGTAACTAGCCCTTGCGCATCTGTACTAATCACACCACTTGGAATGCTCGACAGCAAAGTCTTGAGCATTAATTCCTGCTCTTTTAATTGTCGTGTCACAGCCGATGATATTTGCATCTTTACTCTTTTCCTTTAACTAATATTTTGCTGTAAATCTTTCCTCAACTTAGTTCACTTAAACTGCCACATTTTCATGCTGTGTTACTGGTTTTATTGGTTTTACTAGGCTTTTTCCTGACGATGGTGATTTTGGTAGCGTACTCTTGCCCCCATCCACAAAAGCTTCTCCCGCAATGCACGATAAAATGAATAATCTTCCCCCAGCACAATAAACTGCGCTTCGCATTCTGCCATCCGAATATCAACTTTTTGCCCTGGCAAAACGGAAGTTGCTAGCACCCCATCCATCCAAAGTTTCATGGTCAGATCGTCATTTCCCAGAGGCCAAACGCTTACCCTTAGCCTTGGCGGTAAAATGATCGTGCGACTAGAAAGACTGAGCGGACAGATTGGGGTAATCGTGATCGCGTTCATGCTCGGGTGTAAAATTGGCCCATTCGCCGCCACAACATAGGATGTGGAACCCGTTGGCGTAGCTATTAGTAAACCGTCCCCGTGATATTGATCGACTATCTCTCCATCTATCTCTAATTCTAACGAGGCTGTCATCATGCGATCGGGTGATGCTGGCTTTACACACATCTCATTGAGGCACAGAAAAGGCCCGCAATTTTGTCCTGCCACATTACCTAGACTCGGTGCTACGGTTACGACTTGGGCTTGTAGCATCATGCGTTTTTCGATCGCAAAGCGATCAGTAAGCAACCTTTGCCAAATTTCTTGGGTATCTTGACATTGTTCGCTTGGTTGGGTGAGAAATCCTAGGTGTCCACCCGTATTGATTGCCAAAATGGGGACTGATAACGGAGCCAAATATCTTGAGGCTCCTAACGTGGAGCCGTCTCCGCCTAAAACAACTGCCAGATCGATATCGTGCATTGACTCGATAAAAACAGGGTAAGGATTATCATTAGCGCCGCTAGGTCCCATTAAAACTTTACTGCCTAGGCTTTCTAGTTCATCACTACATCGCTCTGCCCAGGCTTTGCTAATGCCACTACCTGCTTTATACGCAACAATCGCTTTGTTTATTTTCACAGTGTTGAATTAAATAAAAATTTTTATGACTTAAACCAAGTACCAACTTCAATTGAATTTGCAGCAGGGATTTGAATTTCGCTTTACGCCTAGTTTTTTAAGTGATATGGATTTCGTTTTTCCAGACTGCCTTTGCGCTTAACGTTCACCAAATCTTAGAGGTTTGCTTAATCAATCCAACACTATCGGATCTTCGGATCTATGGCATCTTTAACTTCTGATTTAACTCCGATAAATTGGTTATATCAAATTATGTAAACTGGTAGTTTCAGTATCTTTTGATACAGATTTTTGTTTTGAGGCTTCTTGCTTTTTACCTTTCCAGTGCAAACCCTTGAAGCCACTGACTTAAATGATTACATTTTGTCTATTTTTTTCAGAAACAGTTAGCACAAAAATCAGATTTTAAGCTACTATTTGCCCATAGTTGGTTGTGTCGTTTTTAGGTTAAGGGCAACTCATGAGCCAGTCTGAATTTGGTAATCTATCGGCATCAGAATCAGAATCTAAGCTAGACGTTATTGCTTCCTCCTCTGAGCAAAAGATAGCTGATCGAAAGATATTAGAGCAACAAGTAATCTCATCTCTTGAAACCGATCGATCTCCAGTTACAGCTTCCTTAGATTCTCAACATGAAAGCCAAGCACCCGATCTTCAAAGCTGTCATGCCAGAAACGAACAAATTCATGTGTTGTTATATCAGGCTCAAGAGCAACTCGTGCTATCGCAACAGGTGATTGAGTGTCAAGAGGCCTTGACTCAAACCTTACAAAAACGCATCGAACAACTCGAACACGATCTGCAAATCAAGTCAGCGCTAATTGAGCAAGCAAATTCAAATTGTGATGAGTTGAAAGAGCGACTAAAGCGACAACAGCATCGGAATTCCCAGTTAAAGGCTGCCTATGAGAAGCGACTGGATATTGAAGCAGAATCGCTCAAAGAAGAGATTCCGTTGATGGAGTCTTGGGCGGTAGCTAAGCTGGCTGAAGAGAAAATTAATCCTATCCCAGCACCACACAATGACGAAGCGCTGCAAAACGTCGTCCAAATTATGCCCGTTGCTCAAGAACCTATTCCTGCGATCGCTGCCCTCAACCCAAATTCTCCAAAATTAGACGCCATCAAGCTTAATGTAAATCGCTCTTCTTCCAATCTTTCTACTCCCATCCCCTCACTGCCTGAGTTTGGGCTTTTAGATGAGCCTTTACCTAAGCGTGCGATCGAAACAGCAGAGGCAAGCACGAAGGAATCTATCAAGCCAGAGAACCCAGAACGAGAAAGTCTGGATCGGGCAAGCCTCAATCAACATGCCTATCAACCCAAGCTCTTGTTGTCACAGGTATCTATGCCTAAGTTTATGCAAGTCCTCTCCGATGCGAGTGTAGAGCCACCCGACCAAGACCTTGAACCCACCTCAGCCACGATCTCCAACAAACGCAATACGATTTCTTCTCTCGCTGCGGTTAAACTGCCTCAGTTTCCTCCCCTGAGACGACCATGAGGCGCTCATGATTGGTTATTTGCGTGGGGCGATCGCTGCATGTAGAGCGGCAGAGTCACCCCGTAAGGCTCCTGTCTGTTTTTGGCTCACCCTTGACGTGCAAGGTGTTGGCTACGACCTACAGGTAACGGCTAGCGCTGCAAGCGGCTTATCTACGGTCGGTGAAATTGTCCAAATCTTTACGCATTTACAAACTCGCGAAGACCAGATGGTTTTGTTTGGTTTTCCCACCTTAGCCGAGCGCGATCTGTTTCGCCAGCTAATCAGCGTCACGGGAATCGGTACGCAGGTAGCAATGGCATTGTTGAATAGTTTGGGTATTCAGGATCTAGTTAGAGCGATCGTTACAGGCAATACCCGCGTACTCAGTCTCACCCCAGGGGTAGGCAGCAAGACAGCCGAGAGATTAGCGCTTGAGTTAAAATCTAAGCTGGCGGATTGGCGTATTGCCCAAGTCGGTACCATAAGTTCAGCCGTGACCGTCGTCCAAGAAGAACTAGAGATGACCCTGCTTGCTTTAGGCTACACGCCAACCGAGATTGGTGCGGCACTGAGGGCGATTTCTACTTCTTCGGCACTGATTCAGTCACAGGACGTCGAACCTTGGCTTAAAGCTGCGATCGCATGGCTAAGCCAGCAGTCATAATTCATGATTTTTTTGCAAAGAATGAATAGGGTTTACACGAAACAGCCTATGATTGCCTAGTAATTTGGCTGGTATTACATGGGATTGCAGTACAGAGGTGTGAAAAATGGCAGAAAAAGCAGTTAGACCTATGGCTGAGGACAGCAGATCCATAAGCACTGAACGTCCATTGGTTACCTTTTTGCTACGTTCTCTGTTTTTGGGCATTGGGGGCATGGTTACCGCACTTCTAGGCATAGCGATCGCCATGTGGCAACCAGCATGGATTTGGCAACCCTCATCCCCAAACTTTGGTTTTAAAAAGCAGCAATTTACCCTCACCGCTGATGCCCTGTTCGATCAGGGTAAAGCCGTAATTCGACCAGAAAGCTCTAAGCTGCTTGATGAAATTGCCGCCCAGTTACCGATGAGCGCAGGCAAAAGTGTAAGAATTATGGGGCATCTAGATGCAGGGAATAGTGAAAATGGGGCTTTGGCATTATCGTATTTGCGTGCCGCCGCAGTAGAGTCTTACTTAATGCGCTTACGTGGCGAACAGACCTATCATTGGATTGCGATCGGCTTTGGCTCAAGTCGTCCTCTGACTCCAAATGACAGTAGCAATAGCCGTAAAACTAATCGTCGCATTGAAATTGTTGTCGATGATTAATCAAGAATATCCGTTGTCAGTCACTCGTAAAGCGGCTACCGGCGTTCAGCTTTTCTGTCCATTACTGACAACTGCCCCATAAACACTGACTATTTATGCAGATCACTTTTCTTGGTACTAGCTCTGGGGTTCCCACACGCAGCCGTAATGTCTCAAGCATTGCCCTGAGATTGCCCCAACGAGCAGAAGTATGGTTGTTTGACTGTGGTGAAGGCACGCAGCACCAACTTTTACGCAGTGATGTCAAAATTAGCCAGATCAGTAAAATTTTTATCACCCACATGCATGGGGATCATATTTTTGGCTTAAGCGGACTGCTAGCAAGCTGCGGCATGGCAGGTAATGTCAGTCGCATGGATATTTATGGGCCAACAGGACTTGCGGACTACCTTGATGCTTGCCTGCGCTACAGCGAGACGCGCCTAGCTTACACGCTCAAGGTTCATAAAATTAAGCCCGGTCTGGTATTTGCAGATGACGAATTTTCCGTGAGTTGCGCGCCGCTCAAACATCGCGTTACAGCCCACGGTTACAGAATTGAAGAAAAAGATCGTCCTGGTAAGTTTGACGTGCAAAAAGCGATCGCTTTAGGAATTCCCTCAGGTCCAATCTTTGGACAGCTAAAGCAGGGCAAAACGGTGACCTTGCCCGACGGTCGTCAGTTTGATGGCAAAGACTTTTGTGGGGAGCCACAGGCAGGGCGAAAGGTAGTTTATTGCACGGATACAATTTATTGTGACAGTGCCGTAGAACTCGCCAAGGGAGCCAATGTTCTGATCCATGAGGCTACGTTTGCCCATCAGGACTCAGATATGGCCTATCAGAGACTCCACTCCACAAGCA
Source organism: Tumidithrix elongata BACA0141 (assembly GCF_036349135.1). Classification (NCBI taxonomy): domain Bacteria; kingdom Bacillati; phylum Cyanobacteriota; class Cyanophyceae; order Pseudanabaenales; family Pseudanabaenaceae; genus Tumidithrix; species Tumidithrix elongata. The sequence goes on along the minus strand of NZ_JAZBJZ010000063.1, from coordinate 7,805 downwards.
CGATGGCGGCGCAAGTCGCGCTCAATGCTGGGGTAAATGACTTGATCATGACCCACTTTAGCCCTCGTTACGCCCCAGGCAATGCTTTACAGCTTGACGACCTACTTAAAGAAGCCCGCTCGATCTTTGCGAATACCCACTTAGCCCATGATTTTATGAGCTTTGAGGTCGATGCAAAATAATCCTTGCTTTCTAGTCTGGAATCGGTAATTCTTTCAAGGAAATGCAATTCCCCTTTAGATTACAAACTGTCGAGGGGTAGGCATTGGGGCACTACCCCTACCAAAGTCGATCGCCCTTACAGATACAGAATAGGACGAAGTTTTAGATGGATGATTAGACTGTTTCTAAAACCTTGGTTTCGAGATTGACAAACTGACGATCGTACTCAAACTCATGCTCTGCTTCGATCAGCTCAGAATCAGATTGAGCTAAAACTAGAACATTTTGGGTTGGTAATAATTTCCCCTTCATGGCAAGCACGATCGCGGTCGCAAAGCAACTCAAACTAATTCCAGCAGAAATTAGAATGTAAAGATTCAAATTTGGATGATTTGAAAGCTCTAACATGGATAAATAAAGCGGTTGGAAGATTTCTTGCATAGAAAAAAATTTGTAGAGCAATGATTATTGGTTTAGCACGATCCCCATTTTTCTACTACCCCCAGATAATAAAAGTTAAGCCTAATATGTTCGTTTGTTGCGATATACCATCAAATAATTAAGCAAATAACTAATAAAAATTCACTGTTTACTAAGCTCAGAGTCACTTTCTTAGTCCTAAAGACTCTTGATAGTAAATACTCATATTTTTATTGAGAAAATGAATGCGATCCCCAGTATAAATTAGGGATTTGAAATGTTTCGGTCGAAATAATTTATATCATCATGCTGGAATTGTGACGAATTCCCATCGTTTTGTCTGACTTAACTACTGAAAAACTGCTGAATAGCCTGTAAATAAGAATGTCCTGGTTCGTAAATTCTGGCATGTTCGGCATTCGGCACTAAGAATAGCTGTTTTCGAGTTGGGGCAAGTTCGTAGAGTTTCTGACTCATATTCTCTGGAATGCCACTATCGTTGAGTCCGTGAATAGTATTTTGTTATGTTTTTGACACTACCCATAGGTTTTAACATAGTCAATGGCTGATGAATTAAGACGTATTTAAAACGGTAGAGAGCCCATGCGCGTACTTTTGGTTGATGATGAAGTGGAGCTAGCCGAGCCATTGCAACGACTGCTGACCAACCAAGGCTATATTGTCGATATTGCCCACGATGGGACTAGGGGACTAGAGTTAGCCCAAACGGGGGGATATGACCTATTAATTTTAGATTGGCTGATGCCAAAGCTATCGGGGGTTGAGATTTGCCGTCAGTTGCGCCAACAGGGAGACAGCACGCCAGTCTTATTTCTTACCGCCAAAGACACCCTAGACGATCGCGTCGAAGGGCTAGATAGTGGCGCAGATGATTATTTAGTGAAACCCTTTGAATTACGGGAGTTATTGGCAAGGGTCAGAGCATTGCTGCGGCGATCGCCCGTCGTGGAAACCCGTCGCTTGATTTTTGCCGATCTAGAGCTAGATCGCGATAGCCAAGTTGTTTACCGTAAGGGTGAAGCGATCGCCCTGTCTGAAAAGGAATATCAGTTGCTCGAATACTTTATGCGCCATGCCAATCAATTACTCAGCCACGATCAAATCTATCGACATCTTTGGCAAGATAGCTCAGATGCCCCAGTCAGTAATGCCCTTGTTGCGCAAATTCGGCTATTGCGCCGCAAGATCGACACAGACGCATCCTCTTCCCTGATTCATACGGTTTATGGCAAGGGCTATCGCTTCGGATAAAGCCGACCTAGAGCCGACCTAAAGCCAACTGAAAGTTAAGTAATTGAATTCATGGCAGTGCGTTTGAGTAGATGATATCTGCCACCTGCCCCAAGAATATGCACGCGCAAATTATGAATGGTTAAGGGTGCAGTATCGCTAACCCAAAGCTGGTTGCTATAGGACACTTCACCAGGATCGACTACCGTAACTGTGCCACGACCGATCACTTTCATGACATTATCTAGCTCAAAGATGGCGGCTGTGTCTTCGTCAATTCCCACACCCAACTTATCGGGATGGGCAGCGATCGCTGTCATCAGACGCGCCATGCGATTGCGGTTGTGAAAATGCTGATCGACAATAATTTCGGGCAAAATCCCCAAGCCCGTGCTCATATTGACCATTTCTTTATGGGGAGACTCACCGCTGCCACCACCAGAGATCATGTGGTAGCCCATTGCGGCAGCACCAGCACTGGTTCCAGCTAAAACAATTGTGCCTTTGTTAATTCTTTCTTTGATCGCAAATGCCATCGGGGTTTCAGCAATTAGCCCACAGAGACGCAATTGATCGCCACCTGTCATAAAAAAACCAGTAAAGCGATCGACCAACTCTTCAGCTTCTTCGGCTGTCTGCTTGGGGCGCTCGCGAATATCTAGAACCTCGACAAATTCGGCACGCAGCTCAGTAAAGATCTGATGGTAAATGCGACCGATAATGTCAGGCTCGCGCGAAGCACAAGGGATGATCGCGATACGTGCTGAGGAGCCGCCAGAGTTTTCTACAAAGGCTTTGAGTATTTTGCGATCTTGGACTTTATCCTCACCACCACCAATCACCATTACCGCAGATTTGATTGCTTGAGACATGCCCCTTTCCAATGCCACTTCTTGCTCTAAGTTCAGCATACTAGCAGATTCATCGACAAACTGTTTCAAGCGTTCTATTTGCTTGAAGTCTTGTGTCGATTTTTGCTCTGGCTTACTCCTCAAGGCGGTGTGCTCCCTTCGATGCTGACAAAATTTGGTGAAAACTGCTTGGGCATTCCATTAAATCATTCTATCGATTTGATGACAATCCAAGTACTAGTTATACGTGATGACGACAACTAGAAACTGCAATGAGAAATACTTTCTCTATAAAAGTTTAAATCTTAAAAGCCCCAATCTCGCACTCTAAATCTGAGAAATCCAGATTGAAATCTAGTTTAGTCGCAGGACCAATCTTCTTGACTGACTAAATCGCAGATGCGATCACGTAGTAAAAACTGGTTCATTTCTAGCTCTTGCTCGATCTGACACCATTCTCGATCTGGGTAAAATCGGCACAGTGCATGGATTGGTTGATGACGATTGAGACTGCCACTCTCAACTAGGTGTCTAGCTTCATCACGGATAGCACCAATGGAATACTGAAGAGACTGTACTATCATAAAAGGCCTCTACTTCTGTTTGAAGTTTAGTTGTCTGTTACTAAATATACAAATATTGCCTATTCTCGCACAAATTCCTCAGATCTGCTCAGGATATAACCGAGCTTCATAGAAATGTAAGCTTTTGACTTAATTCCCCTATGAATTCTGTTAGAAAACTTGCCAAGTGGTCGATCAGTTAGTGTAGAATATCAAAGCTTTGGGGGTGTGGCGGAATGGTAGACGCTACGGACTTAAAATCCGTTGACCGCAAGGTCGTGTGGGTTCAAGTCCCTCCACCCCCATTAAACCAATGTGTTAAAGAGTTTTAGCAAAACGCTTTTGTAAGTCGTAAGCCTCTTTTTCCATCTTGTTACGCACGTAGATCTGTCCTGCTCGGCGAAATTCGATAAAGTAACGATAACCAAACTGATCGAAACCGCCTAATTGCTCGCACTGGCGTGCGTGAACCATTTCATGCGCCAAGATCATTAGCTGAATTGGGTCGTCGGGCTTATAGGCATCGCGTAAATAGATCCGATCGCAGTAGGTTTGTGCTGCCGACTCCACGGAACCAAAGCGCACGGCTCTCCCTCCAACCACCCACTGATCCATCATTGTGGCGCTATAAACCACAGATACGCGATCGATCAGATCGATAAAATAGCGACGCAGATAGCGTTTTTGAGAATTACTTAAAGGATAGCTTTGCCCGTTGCGCGATCGCATGGTTTTGGCAGCCGCCTGATAGGCAATCGAACCAGCCTGCCCCCAAGCTTCTTCGACAAAGGTATCTTTTGCCTCAAGGGACATAAAAATACTGCCATCGGAAAAGAATAGGGTGGCAATCAATGCTGTAAGTGTAATTAGCAAAAAACTAATTCGACGGAGGCGATTCATGGGCGATCGGGTCCTCAACGAAAAAGCTACTCAGAAGGTGGGAAAGATCGGATTTAATCGGATAGCTCGTTGGATATGATAACGACCGTAATATTGTCTCTGCCCCCTCTTAGTTTAGCCGCTTCAACCAAGGCTTTTGCTGCCTGCTGACAAGAGCGAATGGATTTAAGATGGTAGGCAATTCGATCGTCACTTAGCTCTTCGGTGAGACCATCACTACAGATTAACAAGCGATCGCCTGGGTGAATATCGATTTGTGCGGCTTCGATCGGCTTTAGGTCTTCTCTGCCCAAACATTGCAGTAACATATGCCGCCAAGGATGCGATCGGGCATCATTAGGATTCACTGCCCCAGTTTGAACTGCTCTGGCAATCCAAGTATGATCGTCGGTGATTTGTTCGAGCTTTGCACCTCTGAGCCGATACAGTCTCGAATCACCAATGTGACAGTACCAAGGTTGAGCGTCCTTAAAAATAACGATCACAACCGTTGTGCCCATATCCCCCCGAATTGGGTGGGCATTCTGATCGGCAACGATCGCTAAATTTGCTTTAGAGATTGCTTGATGTAATAACTGCTGGGGTGTCTCACCTTGATCCCAAGCAATTTCTAGATAGGCGCGAATTTCTTGGGTAGCAATGCGACTAGCTTCTTCACCGCCAGCGTGTCCTCCCATACCATCAGCCACTACAAAAAATCGTCCTTCAGGATCGATGTAGTACGAGTCTTGGTTAGCGGATCGGACACAACCTGTGTCAGTTTCTCCTGCAAAAAGTCGCTTCATGTTGAGCAGTTGACTTGACTTAACTATTAGGTGATCTGAAATAGCTTATAGAAACATAGATCGAAAATAGGCATTTCAAAATATAAGCTTAAGAAATCAATGCAAAAAATATATCTAAAACATACGTTCGACCCGATCCATGCGAATTAAGAGTCTGAATAGGGCAACGATAAAAAATCCTGCGATCGCGGCAGCAAATCCAGCAACCCAACCCCAGCCATTTACCAACAGAATCGTAGCAGACAAAATCAATGTTGCGCTCAAAATCGCGTAAATTGCTCCAACTCCGACCGTACTGAGTCGCCGCAACATCCGATCGGTTTCTTGCGATCGCACCCTCAGCCGAATATCGCCCCGTTCTAGTTTGGCAATCGTATCTTCGATTTTGCGCGGTAAGCTAATGGCAGAGCTACCCACTTGAGCGGCCTGTCGGCTCAACTCCCCAAAAAAAGTTGCCGACAAACTACCAGGATCCTTTGAACTTCCATTTTCCATGAGATCTGTAGCAAAAGGTTTTGCTACCTCCATAAAGTTAAAATTGGGGTCAAGTCCCTTTCCCAAGCCTTCTAACGTGGAAAGCGCACGCATGACAAAGGTAAAGGTGGCTGGAAATCGAAATGGTTGATCGTAGGCGATTTCATAGAGATCGTCACTTATGGCAGCGATCGACTGAGTTTCAAAGGGTTTTCCCATGAAATTGTCGAGCATATACTGCACCGATCGCCTGACGGGGCCAAGATCGCCAGATACTTCCAGTGCACCCAACTCGACCAATGAGGCAATTACCTCGTCGGCATTTTTTTGAGCAATGCCAAAAAAAGTCCGCAGTAATTTTGCTTTGGTAATCGGCTGAATTTGCCCCATCATACCAAAATCGTAAAAAATCAAGTCTCCGCTGCTAGTAACCGCTAAGTTCCCCGGATGGGGATCGGCATGAAAGAAGCCATGATTGAGCAGTTGCTGAAGATAAGACTCTGCCCCGATTTTGGCGATCGCTTTGCGCTCTATTCCTGCCGCTTCTAAAGCCTCATAGTTGCTGACCTTAATTCCTGGGGCATATTCTAAAGTCAGCACCCGTCGCGAGGTATAACGCCAGTAGACTCTAGGCACAATAATGCGGCGATCGCTCTTGAAATTACGACGAAAGGTGTCCGCATTTCGCCCTTCATTGAGATAGTCAGCCTCTTCATAGAGAATGCGCCGACATTCTTCGTAAATGCCTACCCAATCTCGCCCACGCCCGTAACGAGGATGGGCTTGAAAATATTGAGCGATGCGGCGCAAAATAGCCAGATCGATCGCAAATAATTTGAGCAACCCAGGGCGTTGCACCTTGACGACCACTTCCTCGCCTGAGTGAAGTTGGGCTTTATGTACCTGTCCGAGGCTGGCGGCGGCGAGTGGAACCGTATCAAAAAAGTGATACATGTCCGCGATCGGTTTGCCAAGCTCCAGCTCTATGATGCGCCTGGCTTTTTCGTAGCTAAATGCAGGAACTTTATCTTGTAATTTTGATAGTTCTTCTACGGACTCAGTCGGCAAGATGTCAGCGCGTGTAGACAGAAGCTGTCCCACCTTAATAAAAGTGGGACCAAGTTGTAACAGAGATTCCCGCAACCAAATTGCCCGACTGCGCGTGCGATGCTTAACTTTTCGCTCGGTCTTGCCGCCGATATAGCTCCACTTTTTATTATCCAGCCAGATCATCCACAAAAAAGTCAGAACGGTGCGCCAGATATCAATCGTGCGCGCTAATTGCGAGTAGTTATCTCGACTCCACCGATAGTTGGGCTCACGATGTTTAGATACCCGATGTTTGGATTCTGAGGACAAAACAGGCACAGTTCCTACAAAGATGATGAAGCACCTACTAAAATTTGAAGTGCAACAAACCTTTACATTCTAACTTGATTCTTAGCGGTTCGTTATAGATTCATCAGGCTAAGAAAATGCCAAAACGCCAAAATATGCAAACGCGCCAATAATTGGCACAAATAAAAGTAGCAAGATCAAAAGCGGAGATTTATTCAGCCTTTCAGGAATAGCAATGAATACAAGGATGGCAATTATAAAGCTGACGATCGGGATAAAGAAGAGAACTGTCCACCAACCTGGCTTATTGGCACATTTAACAAGGGTATAGAGACTAGCGATCGGAACCCAAGCTAGCCAAGCATTGGGGACATCTAGCTTCTCAGCAATTTTCATAAGACAATAGGACACAAATAGATAAGTAAGCAGTGACACAATGCCGACGATCCATAGCACGGGTCCCAGCACTGCCATAACTTCAGCTTCAGTCAGGGTTCGAGTCGTAGTTGTAGGCTCTGGGGTTGCATCAACTGTAGGAGCCGTTTGAGGATCGCTGCTTTGAGCAATTTGAGTTTGAGCTAACGAGGGGTTTGAAGAAACTGGCGAAGTCTGAGCTGGGATAGAGGTGGCTTGTGAGAATGCGGGTAAAAGCGAGAAATGAGGCAAACTCGTTGCTGCAAAAAAAGTAGCCAAACATAGGATTAAGCTACCTATGATTGATATTAATTTTTTAGAGCGATACTTTTTGGTTGTGGTCACTTAGATATCCTCACGCGTAATAATTTAAACTCATTTGTGAGAGTTTAAATCTTGATTTTTTAAGGTTATCAATAGTAACTAGTAGGTTGTCAATATTTTTTGAGGGATAGAGTAATTCCTTGATTAATCTTAAAACTAGTACATTAATAAATACGAGTTTTTCAACTAGGAATGATTAGGTTAAAGGGCGCCCCTCACTGTCAGGCAATTTATCTATAATCAACATAATAAAGTCGATTAATGCCCAAATAAGTAGGTAGGCATGGAAATGCCAATATATGTAAATATAGATTAAGCAATAA
>NZ_JAZBJZ010000062.1:0-29101 GCF_036349135.1 Tumidithrix elongata BACA0141 | reverse complement strand
ATTTGCTGTGTGGCAGTCTCTGAAACCATCCTAGGCTTCCGCGTAAGGTGAGTAAATAACAGAGAATTAATCACTCTTTAGATGTTTCTTCATTGGCAGTGACTAAAGCAACCACTGGCGATTTGCCCATTTTTTCTAACAAAAGGCTCCATTGGGAAGCGATCGCGTCTCGTTGAACGACCACAATGACACCCACTAGGCTTAGCGATACGCCAATCCATTGTAACTGCGTCAGGGTTTCTCCTAAAAAGATGCTACTAAAGAGCATGGCGAAGATCGGCGTTAAGAAGATTAAGGCGCTTACGCTGGTGAGATTGCCCACTGAGGCTAGATAAAAGAACATTCCATAAGTGAGCGCCGTACCAAATAGCATGGCATAGCCAAGTCCCAACCAATCGCCGTTGCTGAGGTGGGTAATTTGATTGGATTCTCTAAACATGGATAGGGCAAAGAGAGGCAATCCACCAAGTACCATATGCCAGCCTGTTGCCACGACTGCATCCACATGCTTTTTGACATAACGAATCGTAATTGTACCCAAGGACATTGACAGGGCAGCCAAGAGCATCAGCAGTTCACCACTGTGCAACAGGTTTTCGGGTCTGAGAAAATACCCACCTTGCAGAAAGCTCAGATCGCCATGCAGCAGACTCATCACCCATGCTTCGGGTAAACCGCACAGGCAAATTCCCACAAAGCCGATCGCTAAGCCTAGCCAACCCCATAAACCCACGACATCGCCAAACAGAAGCCGCGCTAAAACCGCTACCACCAGAGGTTGGGCGTCGATCAACACAGCTCCCAATCCTGCGCCTGTGTTCACCAGTCCCTCTGTCAGGAAACCTTGAAACATCGCGCCATCTACCAGCGCAAATAATCCGATCCAAAGCCATGCTTTCCAAGTCTTGGGCTGTGGCAGCTTGAGGAACAGGGTTAAGGCGAGGATCAAAATACCAGCGGGAACCAGACGGAAGCTTGCCAGAAATAAAGGTGTTGTATCGGGGATAGCAGCTTTCATCGCCACCATTGAGGTACCAAGGAAGAAGAAGGGCGCAATCAGAAATATAGGAGATTTGGCGAGTTCCAGCTTGGCGGGATTGGGTTGCATAGTTTTGAGAGAACGATTTGTATACTGTATACAAAAAATCCTTGGGGCAAATAGTATTTCAGACTACAACTAAAAATGTATGCTTGATATTGCATACTGTATACAGTATGCAATTATTCATGCAAATCCCCTAGAAAGCGCTATGGAAGATATAGAACGGTGCTCGATTCGGCAAATACTACTGGCAACTGTGCTGGCAATTTTTGTCTTTCTCCAAGGCACTGCCACGGCGATCGCGTCGGCTGGAAATCAGAGCAATAACCAAGATTTGAACCAATCAGCAACGCTCGTAGCACCAGACAAAAAAATTCAGATTACGATCTATGCCCAACCAAATACGGTGTCGCAGAAACGGATTGGCTATGGGCTATCTGGCGATCGCGTGACGGTACTTCAGCAGGTCGGTAGCAATACTGGCAAAACATGGAATCTCGTCCGCTTTGAAAATCCCCCCTATGCCGAGGGCTGGGTCAGCCAAGAGTTTCTGTCCGTACAGAGTGCCAACAGCCCTTCTCAACAGGATGGGCAACCTGGCTACTTTGGCAGCCAGAAACCGCAAAAGGATCTCGCCAAGCAAGGTTCCTCAAGCCCAAAGCGCAACTACACCAACAACCAAAATCAAAATCAGTAAACTTACACACTAAACTCAAATCTAGGAGCCTTTATGATGTCCCCCATGCAAAATATCCCCAAAATACTCGTCGCCCTTGCGATCGCCTTATTCCTCTGCTTAAATAACGCCTCTATGGTTTCCGCCCATGACTACGGCAAGCAAGGCGCAGCAGAGTCTGCACCAAGCGCCACTTCAACGCAAAAAGGTAATTCCTATCAGCAAAAAACGGACTATTCTAGCGATCGCCAAAAAGACTACAAGCAGGATCAGAGCTACAAAAAGCAAGAAAGTAGCGATCGGCAAACCCAGACCTCTAGCTACCAACAGGAACAAAGCCCCAAACAGGAAACCACCTATCAACAACAGGATAGCGGTCAAAATAAAACCCAAAAGGAGCAGTAGTCCATGAAGGCGATCCGCGCTGCTTTTCTTGATTTTGTTGGCGATCCTTTTTTTGTGCCTGAGTCAGAGAGCGTTCGTTACATTCCTGATGGCTTACTGGTAATCGACCAAGGCAAGGTCAAAGACTTTGGCACATTTGAGACATTACAGGAAAAATATGCTGGCGTAGCGATCGCTTCCCATGAGGGCAAGTTGATTTTGCCCGGATTCATCGATATCCACGTTCACTATCCTCAAGCCGAAATGATTGCTGCCTATGGCGAGCAGCTATTGGCATGGTTGAACAAATATACATTTCCCACAGAAAAGAAGTTTCACGACAAGGACTATGCGCGTCAGATTGCCTCTTTCTTTCTGGACGAACTGCTCAGGAACGGCACAACTACGGCTGTGGTACTGACGACGATCTTCCCAAGTTCTGTGGATGCGCTGTTTGAGGAAGCCCAGCGACGGAATATGCGGATTGTGGCAGGGCAAATGCTGATGACGCGCAATGCTCCCGATTTTCTGATTAACGACGCCCAAACCGCCTACACGCAGACAAGAGAACAGATTCAGAAATGGCATGGCAATGGCAGGTCGCTCTATGCAATTACGCCACGCTTTGCGATCACCTCTACGGATGAAGAGCTGACCCTAGCAGGGAAGTTAAAAGCAGAGTTTCCCGATGTCTACGTGCATACCCATCTTTCCGAAAATCCCCAAGAGATTGAATTTACGGCAAAACTTTTCCCCAACAGCACAGACTATCTCAATGTCTACGAGCAGTTTGGCTTGGTCGGCGATCGCTCCATTTTTGCTCACTGCATTCATCTAGACGAATCGGCATTTGAACGGCTCTCTAAGGCGGGTGCGGCGATCGCATTTTGTCCGACTTCCAATCTCTTTCTCGGTAGCGGACTGTTTAAGCTGGGTAAAGCCAAGTCAGATTATGGCATCAAGGTTGGGCTGGCGACGGATGTCGGTGCGGGAACGAGTTTCTCCATGCTCCAAACTATGAGCGATGGTTATAAGGTTGCCCAATTGCAAGCAGAAAGTCTTTCGCCCTTTAAGGCTTTCTATTTAGCAACCCTAGGCGCGGCACAGGCGATTTATTTGGAAGATAAACTAGGCAGCTTCGACATTGGGAAGGAAGCAGATTTTGTGGTTTTGGATATGCAGGCTACTCCCCTGATGGCGCTCCGCAATCGCGGAGGGATTCCCCAAGATTTAGAAACCCTTGCCGAACAAATTTTTGCCACGATGATTTTGGGCGACGATCGCGCGATCGCGGCAACCTATATTGCTGGCGAATGTATGTAGGTTTAGGATGCTTCAACTTCCTTTTTCCCAATTGTTCCTAAAAACACTACTTCTGTGTGTAATTTCGTTATCTTTCTCTCTCCTTTGTTGGACTGCTCCCGTTGCCGCAACGGAAGTCGTTCGAGAGGTTAATAAGGCAACCCACAGGATTTTTGTGACGACTTTGCGCGATCGCGGTCATGGTTCCTTGCGTCAAGCGATCGAGCAAGCCAACCGAAATCCCGAAGATGACGAAATCGATCTGAGTCGCGTCAATGGTGCGATCGCGTTAAACCAACCGTTACCGAAAATTCGCGGCAATTTGGCGATCGTGGGCGATGGGAATGACGCGATCGATGGTAGAGGCAAGCATCGCATTTTCTATATCGAGGATGGTCGTGTCGAGATTCAGAATTTGGCGATCGCGAATGGACTCGCAAGGGGTGAAACAGGCAAAGGCACGGCGGGAGGAAGTGCGGGTATGGGTGGCGGTATGTTTATTGACAAAGGCACGGTAACGCTAACCAATGTCGTATTTCGGAACAATCGCGCTATCGGAGGCAATGGCGGACAGGTCGATCGCGCTGTTCCAGATAATAGAAAGAATCAGAATGAAATCCAAAGCAAAAGAGAGCGCTATGACATCAATCGCGGCGCGATCGCAGGCGTTCGAGGCATCAGCACTGAGCTAGGATTGGAAGGCGTGGCAATTTCTAGTCAAGGGAACAAATATCTCGTCAATCGCGGTGCGATCGCTGGAGTCAGTGGCATTGGTGTCAATGGTATTGGCACGATTGTGTTTGGGGGTGGCGGTGGCTTTGGTGGCTTTGGTAATGCGGGGAATGGCGGTAATGGTGGCAATGCAGGCGTAGAGGGAGGGAACGGCGGCAATGGTGGCAATGGCGGCAATGGTGGCATCGGAGTATTTGGGGTTGGCTCCTTAGCGGGTGTCATCCCAGTTCCTAACTTAGGGATTGGAGATAGCCCTTCCCCGTTAAAAAATGGAGGGAAATCTCTGCGGCTTGAGGGAGTTGGGATTGACAGTATCGGCGCGATCGCTTTTGGTGGCGGTGGTGGGTTTGGTGGCTTTGGCAACGCGGGGAATGGCGGCAATGGGGCAAATGCACTCGCCAAATGTTCAGATGGTGGGAATGGCGGCAATGGTGGGAATGGAGGTAACGGCGGCTTTGGCGGCGGTGGTGGTGGTGGCGGGTTTGGTGGCAGTGGCAATCCCTTGAGAATCGTAGGACTCGTCGGTAAAAATGGTTCTGGAGGTTTTGCTGCGGGTGATGGCGCTCTCGGCTTTGGTGGGGGCGGGGGCGGTATGGGTGGCGGTATTTTTATTCGCAGTGGTAGGCTGCGACTGCGTAACGTGACGTTTCAAGAGAATATGGCGATCGCGGGTGAAGGAGGGCGATCGGGCGAAGGCAAAGGAGGGGCGATCTTTATGGTCACAAAAGATTTGGTCAATCTAGCGGTTAGCCCTGAAGCCCCACTCGTTACTTCCCTTCAGGATTTACCGCGTTTTGCTGGCAACTTTGCTTCCCATGCTGCCAATAGCTTGAACGACAATGCGGATCTATATGGCGCGATCGCGATCGAAATGAATAGATAACGTCAGCTTGGGATCAGAAAACCTGAAACGCTATATATCCCAAAGATTTTTGTACCCTGAATTCGGGTGCCCCTACCCAATTTTCGTAGGGGCGATGCCCCTGTGCTCGCCCTGATCCCTTATACACCCAATATTTTGTCCCAAAATCCTTATTCCGAATTCACGCTAGTATGCCAATTATTTTCGTAATAAAAGCAAATTTTTGTATCTTTTGTATCTAAACGCACAGAAAAAATATAAATTAGGTATATTGAAAATTATTTTTTTAAGGGGAAAGTCATGACCACAACACATCGCACTAATGCGCGAATAATCGCCAAACATAAGACCAGTATGTTAAGTTCTCTCGAGCGTCGTCTAGAAGTTGCTAAGGCAATTCGCAACTTACAGCTAGTTGAGCTACTAGAGGATGAAAGACAAGAGATGTTTGAAGATGGGACGCAAGCTGAAATTTTGCAGCAGGATGCACCCTGCAAGGAATTGCCCTTTTCTCAATGGCAATCTGGCTTAACCAAAGTTTGGGATGGACTTGTACAAATTTTCGCTCCTCAGTCAGAGTTACAAATCAAGCAGATTTCCGATCGCAGTGGCAATAAGTGGTGGTATGCCTTCAACCCTCAAACGGGTCAAAGCGTTTATTGCGATACAGAAGACGAAATGCGTTTGTGGATCGAGACCAACTGATACTGTACTTAAACTGTGCTTAAGCAGCTTGAAAGTAGTTTGAATATGTGGGACTTGCCCTCAGGAAGAGAGGCGAGATCGACGTTCCATACTATACCAAAGTAGCCGCCTCAGAGGTTTGCTCGGTTTCGCCATGAGCCTTTAATAGCTCCGCAATCTTTTTGCGAATTAAGAGGCCGGGCTTATCGGTAAACATATGCTGTTCGCGACTGGGAACGAGGGGAACATCATAGTCCGTCGTTTCTAGAATTTCCTTGTCCTCAAGGGTAACGGCGCGATCGAAGGCGATCACATCGCGGCTAGGTGTGTCCTTTTCTGTATCGTTGCGCACGCAGAACTGCACCATCTGCGAAGTGCGATCGTCAATCGGTGTCATGGTATTGACGACAATATGTACCAGTCCATTGGAATAGGCAATGCGTAATTTGACCGTGAAAGGCATAAACCACAACATATCTAAAGTGCGATAGGTCTGTACGGAATCCATTTTTAGGTTTTGTTGTTGCAGTTCGGGATTGACCACACCCAAAACACCATGAGCGTGTAGACCTTCTTTCGTTTCGGTAATTTCTAATAAATCGGGCGTGGGATGGTCTTCACTGCCAAAGGTGGTGGTATGCACGAAGGTGGGATGGGCTAGATCGAGTTCGTTTTCCATGACACGCAAACCCGCACATTTCCAAGGCTCGTAGAACTCATGAATTAAGCGATAGTCAGATTCAAAGGCTTCCGCAATTTTAGGGATGTCGGCAATCGGTTCTTCCAAGCATACCCAAACATAGCCATAGGCTTCTGTACAACGATAGGCATCGATATGCGAAGTTGCGGGTATACCCACACCCTTTAACTGGGGAACGTGAACGCAACTGCCCGTACTGTCAAATTGCCAACCATGATAGGGACAAGCGATCGCGCCATTTACGACTTTACCTAGCGACAATTGGGCGGAACGGTGACAGCAGCGATCGTTGGCAGCAGCAGGCTTTCCCTCGGCATCGAGCCACAGCACTAGTTTTTGTCCCAGCAGCGTAAAGGGTTTGGGTCCCTCGGCAAGATCGGCTGTAGGAATTACGGGATACCAAAACTTACGAAATACAGGTTGCTTTGTCACTAACATAGGAACGAAATCTCCAACTTCAATCTAATTACAATAAAAAATTTTAGGAACCATTCGATCGCAGGGAAATACTAAGTAGGTAAGCAAAAGAAAACTATAAATGCTTAGCCTAGATCCCCGACTTTTTTTTGACCAACAAAGTCGATTGGTCGTTGCAAAGAAAAAGTCGGGGATCTAAATTTCTAACGGAAAGGGCCCGCCAAAATCACTTTGGCGAGGGCATCAATGACATCCTTCTCATCTTCTTCTTTTAGACTTTCGTACCATAGTTGTGTCACCTGCGGATCTTTGCCATAAATCATGTCAGCACGTTTGCGTGCCTTTAGTACTAAAGAATGGGTGCGTTCTTTACGATCGCTTTCATAACGCTTCAGGGCATCTGCCACACCCAGATTGGTCGTGATCAAATAGCGACAGAGAATCTCGGCATCTTCCATTGCCTGACAGCCGCCCTGTCCGAGCGTGGGCGTAGAAGCATGGGCAGAGTCACCCAGCAACACAACGCGATCGCGCACAATCTGTTTTAAAGGATCGAGATCGCTAATTTCGAGTCGATTGGTTTCGAGCGGATTCAGCCGCTTAATCAGGTTTTGGATGGGGCTAGCCCAGCCTGCAAAAATTTGCGCCAGTTCGGCTTGGCGATCGCAGGGCTCCACCACCGTACCCTTGGGCATGGGTGCACCAAAAAAGAAATAGAAGCGATCGCCCCCAATGGGCATCATGGAGGCGCGTTTGCCTTCTCCGACGTAAATTCCCCAAACATCTTTAGGCGAAATATCGGGACTGGCTTCAACCAAACCATTCCAGTTCACATAATCGGCATAGCGGGGTTCTACTTCCGCTCCATTCACATAGGTACGCAAAATCGAATGAATGCCATCGGCAGCAATCAACAGATCGGCAGTGGTGCGATGTCCATCTTCAAAGATTGCCGTAACGCTTTCAGCATCTTGCTCGACGGCTATGCATTTAGACTTGAGCTGCACGTTTTCTTCGCCAAAAGCATTGAGCAAAATTCGTTGCAAATCGGTGCGCGAAACGGGGTAGGGTCGCTGTCCTACGCGATCGATCAGAGGATTTAAATCAATGTGACTGAGGAGTTCGTTAGTATGGCTGCGATATTCCATGCGATCCATACGTCCGCCAATCGATGCGATCGCATCGCCAAGCCCCAGCCAATTCATCACTTTTACGCCGTTTGACCATAGCGAAATCCCTGCCCCTGCGGGTCTTAGTTCGCTGGCTTTGTCGTAGATTTCGACAGCATATCCCATGCGGCGCAGTGCAATTCCCGCCGTTAAGCCGCCTATGCCAGCACCAACGATCGCGACTTTGAGATTGTACATGGACTCATTTGTATACTGTATACAGAATACATACCAAGACTATATCAATGATTCTGTACTGGTGGCTACAATTATTTCTGGTATTTTGATTACCGTATACTGCATACAGCAAAGATCTCTATGTCAGGTAAGCTTACAACCCACGTTCTAGACACAACTCGCGGCCGTCCTGCTGCCGCGATTGCGATCGAGCTATGGGCGATCGATCCTGTCACCGATCTTTCGACGCTGATTAAAAGTGCGATCACAAACGCGGATGGACGTGCCCCATTATTGACCGATGGCAACCTGAAAGTTGGTTGGTATGAATTAATTTTTGAGATCGGCTCCTATTTTTCGGAATTTTACGAGCCTGAGACCTTACCCTTTCTCGATCGCGTTCCGATTCGGTTTGGGGTTGCCAATCCTGACGCCCATTACCACGTTCCCCTCCTGATTTCCCCTTGGTCCTACAGTACCTATCGCGGTAGCTAGTTTTTTCGCTTTCCCACGCCATGTCCTACAGCCTGACACAACTCAACCAAATGGATCGAGGGGCATTTACTGATGCACTAGGAGCTGTATTTGAGGATACCCCAGCGATCGCAGAACGAACTTGGGACAAACGCCCGTTCCAAAGCATTGCGGAATTGCATGCAGCCATGATTCTTGTCGTCAATTCCATGAGCCTTTCGGAGCAAATGGCACTGATTTGCGCCCACCCTAGCCTAGGCGATCGCGTCAAAATGGCAGAAGCCTCTGTTCTCGAACAATCCAGTCTGGGTTTAGATCGCCTGTCTCAAGATGAATACAATCTCTTTCAGGCACTCAACCGAGCCTATCGCGAGAGGTTCGGCTTTCCCTTTATCATCGCAGTCAGAAACCATTCCAAAGCCAGCATTCTAGAAGCCTTTGAACAACGCTTGCAAAACCCTGCTAAAACCGAGAAAGAGCAGGCGCTCAAAGAGATTGCCCAAATCGCTTGGTTTCGGCTCCAAGATTCGATCTTTCCTAGTCTTCCTTAAAGGTTACTGTGTATAGCCAAATCGGATATACCCCCTTTAATTCCCCCTTTACAAGGGGGAAGATCGGAAATCTAATTCCTAACACTCTATTCTCTTTTTCCCATGACTAATGATTCCTATCCCAGAGACTTAATCGGCTACGGTCGTCGTCCTCCCCATCCCCAATGGCCGCAACAAGACCGTATTGCCCTTCAATTTGTGATTAATTACGAAGAAGGTGGCGAAACCTGTATTTTGCATGGTGATAGTGCTTCCGAAACCTTCCTTTCTGAAATTATCGGTGCAGAACCCTTTAAGGGAATGCGCCACATGAATATGGAATCGATGTATGAATATGGCAGTCGCGCGGGATTTTGGCGATTGCATCGCCTGTTTACCCAGCGACAGATTCCCGTTACAGTCTATGGAGTTGCCATGGCACTAGCGCGTAATCCCGAAGCTGTCGCCGCCATGCAGGAAGCAGATTGGGAAATTGCTAGCCACGGTTATCGCTGGATTGACTATAAATATTTACCCGAAGCTGTGGAACGCGAACACTTTCAGAAAGCGATCGCCATTCATACCCAAGTCACAGGCAGTCGTCCCCTCGGTTGGTATACGGGACGCAGCAGCGAGAATAGCCGTAAGTTAGTGATGGAGGAAGGTGGCTTTCTCTATGATTCCGACAGCTATGCCGACGATTTACCCTACTGGGTTTTGGATGCGGATCGAACTAGTAGACCCCACCTCGTCATTCCCTACACGCTCGATAATAACGACATGCGCTTTGCTACAGCACAGGGATTTAACAGTGGCGATCAGTTTTTTGCTTACTTGCGCGATGCGTTTGACGTTCTCTATGCCGAGGGAGAAACCGCTCCCAAAATGATGAGTGTAGGATTGCACTGTCGCCTTGTAGGCAGACCAGGACGTGCTGCCGCTTTAGCCCGTTTTCTTGATTACGTCCAGAGCCACGAAAAAGTCTGGCTCTGTCGCCGCATCGATATTGCCCACCACTGGTACGCAAATCACAAGCCTGTGTAAGCTCAAATCTTCTATGGAGAAGAGATATGCTCAATTACAATGCTTAGAAATCGTCATCTTTTTTCTTCTTTTTCTTTTTTCCCTTCTTACCTGAGCTAACCGAGCCAAAACCCTTGCCAGTAGGTCGTCGAAGCGCAGAGATTTGCCCGATGACAGCAATCACGTCGCGATCGATGTCTTGCTGTCGCTGCTTTCGTATCAATTTAATATAATCTGGCTCTTTAGCAACCAGCTCCTCTGGCGAAAAATCAGACTCTTTTTTCAGCCCGAACTTCACCTGAGCCGCAGGCCAAGATCCTGTCAAAAACTCATCGATCTCGCAGTTTTCAAACACCTCCGCCAGTAATGCGGCTTCTTCTACAACTTCCAACTGAATCAGCTTATCGACCAACGTTGAATTGAGCGTCCCATCGTCTTGGTTTCGATAATTTCGTAATTGCTCGACGATAGCTTGCACGCAAGCTTCACGGCACTCTGGATGTGCCTGAGCGATCGCTTCCAACCCATTTGCTGCGCTCGTTTGCACCCATCCGACTTGGGTAGCTCCTGCCATAAGTTTCACCAATGGCGCGATCGCGATCGCACCCACCTCTCGACTGAGACCAAATACCTCCTCATTCAAATAATCGTCATCAGGGAACTTCTGCAAAAGTTCTATATAGAGCGTTATGGCGGCCTCTGGATCGAGCTGAGCCAATGCCCTTAGTGCATGAATAAAGTAATCAATTGACTCACAGCCCAAAGGCTCTTCATCACAGCTTAATCGGATCAGATCGGGTATATCCACTTTTGTCAGCCCGAACTGTGTTGGGTAATCAATCCACCGATCGTTCCAAGCAGTGGGCTCCTTAATGAACAAAAGCTGTGCTACAGGGTTTTCATAGGTATGAAGATTTGTCATGGGTTAAGGTATGAATGGGAAGTTTTGTATACAGAGTGCTTCTAATTAGATCTTGCAACATCAACGACTAAACTTAAATCTGAAGCATACTGTAAATCAAGAATCAATCAGTAAGCAAATCATAAACTTGGTCAAAATATCTTAAGGTAGTTAAAGTTAGCAAATCACTTTAAGCCAAACCTTTAGATTTAAATTCCAGTATGCCTATCACACCTGCTCATCACAAAGCCAAGGCTTTACCTAGCGTCAAGCGTCGCCCTGCCAAAGAACTATGCAGTGAATGTGGTCTGTGTGATACCTACTATATTCACTATGTTAAAGAAGCTTGTGCTTTCATCACGCAGCATATTGGCGAACTAGAAACCCAGTCTCACGGGCGCGATCGCAACCTTGACAGCGATCGCGAGCTATATTTTGGCGTGCATCAAGACATGATTGCCGCACGTAAAACCGAGCCGATCGAAGGCGCCCAATGGACGGGGATTGTGAGTAGCATCGCCATTGAAATGCTGACTAAAGGTATGGTAGAGGGTGTGGTTTGCGTCCAGTCTAGTGAAAGCGATCGCTTTAAACCCCAGCCCGTCATTGCCCGCACCCCCGCCGAGATTCTGGCGGCAAGGGTAAATAAGCCTACGCTCTCGCCCAACCTGTCCGTACTCGAACAAATCGAGCAGTCGGGGATGAAGCGCTTGCTTGTAATTGGCGTTGGTTGCCAAATCCAAGCCTTGCGAACTGTCGAAAAGCAGTTGGGGCTGGAAAAGCTCTATGTCCTCGGTACGCCCTGTGTCGATAATGTCAATCGTGCTGGGTTGCAGAAATTTCTCGAAACCACGAGCCGATCGCCTGAAACTGTCGTGCATTACGAATTTATGCAGGACTTTAACGTCCATTTCAAACATTCCGATGGTTCGATTGAGAAGGTTCCATTTTTTGGGTTGAATACGAAGGAACTGAAGGATGTATTCGCACCTTCCTGTATGACTTGCTTTGACTATGTTAATGCGCTTGCCGATCTAGTGGTGGGTTATATGGGCGCACCCTTTGGCTGGCAATGGATTGTCGTTCGCAATGACACAGGTAAGGAAATGTTGGAGATGGTCAAAGATCAGCTAGAAACCCAAGCTGTGATGTCCAATGGCGATCGCACCGCCGCAGTGCAACAGGGAATCGCGGCTTATGACAATGCCACGACAATTCCCATGTGGTTGGCTTACCTAATTAATTTCTTTGTGAATAAAATTGGACCTAAAGGGTTAGAGTACGGTCGCTTTTCGATTGACTCTCACTTTGTCCGCAACTATCTCTACGTGAAGCGTAACTATCCCCAAAAACTAGAAGCCCATGTACCTGAGTTTGCCAAGCGAATTATCTCACGCTATAAGTTACCAAAACAATAGATGGTAGAAGACTATAGTGCTCCTATTGGACACATGCGAGGTTCTTTTTTCTGCAAAGACTTGTGGGGGCATTCATAAATCCCCCCATGCCCTAGTTGTTTCTTGAAGAATAAATTCTGGAGACTATTTTTATGATCGCCAATCACTTTTTATCAGCTATTTTGGCTTTACCGATCGCCTTCAATATCCAAAATTACGGTTCTATTGGAACCAGTACCGATATTTTGGTAAGCGAATCGCGAGGGCAGGATCTGACTCAGAAGCAAATCAGTCAAATTCGAGTTGTTGCAGAAAAAATTCCACCAGAATTGCTTCGTCAAAGAACCCATGAAGTCATAGATTTTGCTGGTACTTATCGGGCTTATATCATTCCCATCTCAGTTTCAGAGGAACGCATTGCGATCGAAGATCTCAAGACCAAAACGATCTATACAGTCCAGATTTTACCGTCCTTACCGCGCCCGTTCTCCAATCTAAAATGGGTTTGGAATTCAGATCGGAAGAGCTGGGTTCTAAGTCTCGAACGCTGGGCAACGCCTCACTTTGGCTACCTCTACGAAATTGATATAAAACAGCGAAAACTAATTCGAGAAGTCCCCATTTCGGGATAGATACCTATGTCGCGATCGCCTAGAATGATTCGCTAAGCATATTTACTCATATTGAGCGCAAACTTGAAGCCGATCGCAAATCGCTAAAAAGGATGGTTTACAAAATAAGGCGATTATGCTTATACTACGGTTGTAGCACGTCAACTTGTAATTTTAGGTTTTCAGCTTTCAACACATCATTCATTTCATTAAACGCTAACTGCGCCCAAAAGCCATGTTTTCCTTGTATCCCTTACAACCCATGATTCTCGCCACCAGCCTCAGACGGTTTACACAATCGTTTGTTGGAATTTTGGCAGAGATGTTTGTGTTACAGGAAAATCTGTGGACGGGCTGCCCCATTACTGAAACGGGTATGGGGGCGGAAACTGCGAAAGGCACAAACGATGGCTGCAAACTTCATGCAGTTGCAAGTTTTGGAGGCACTAGTTTTGGAAGCAAAGGATATGCAAAATCCGATCGCGATCGCTCAGAGCGCAGTTCCTATAATTCGCCGAATTCACTAAATCTAAATATAGACAAGATTAGAGCGCACAACACAAGCGGGAGGTATTGGCTGACAGCCATACCGACGTAAAGCATAGGTAGAACCCCCTCACCCTTGCCCCCGCTTTCATACAGAGAAAGTGGGGGTTTTGATTTGCTAAAAAATTTGACAAATAATTGAGGAGTAAAACAGTGTCATACACAGGTCAAATCCAGCCAGAAGTTCTCAACCAGTCTGTAGTGGTGTTTTCACAAAACTATTTACCGATCAGCCGTATCAACATCAAACGCGCGATCGCTCTTCTGGTCACAGGTAGAGCTGAACCCCTCGATTTATTTAGTCAAGTCGGTTGGCAGGTTCGCTCTCCGCGTTTGGAACTACATGTACCCGAACACATTCGGTTAACGATTGGCAAATCGGAACGGCATTGGAAAATCCCAGCGGTGAGTCGGCGTGAAATTCTCCGTCGCGATCGCCAGGCTTGTCAGTACTGCGGTAGCACCAAAAAACTGACGCTAGATCACGTTATTCCCCGCGCCCAGGGCGGCCCGCACACATGGGAAAACGTGGTTACAGCTTGCGAACCATGCAACCTGCGCAAAGGAAACCGCACGCCCCTTGAAGCCAACATGCCCCTGCGCTCAAAACCTAAAGCCCCAACGCATCCGACCGTTGGCTTTGCCGAACAGTTTTGGCGCGAACATCAAACCTCTTGAAATCTCTCGCAACGTCACTTATCGAGGAATGCTTCTAAAAACATGTTGAAGCTTATTTTTACTGAAAACGGATTGTACATTGAGAAACTCGACATCGGTATCGATGAATTTATCAATACCCGTGTGGCGATCGCTCGCTGTGCCAGTCAACCCATCGCGATCGCGATCAGCAGCGCTTCGATGCTTTTACCTAATGGTGTACCCACACTAACGGAATTGGTGATGGCAATCAATCAAGAAGCAATGCATCAAATCGCGATCAACTTGGTGGACAGCGACTGTGTGGAAGTCAGTATCGCTCGCGGGCACTGGATTACTTCTACGCCTGATGCTGAAACTGGCATCTTCGCAGTTACCCTCAGCGATCGCATTGAATCTGCTCTATTTAAACTATGGCAGTTCAGTATGGTTCTCTTGCCTCTTTCTAAATAAATGATGTTATTTGGAGGTTTGGGAACCTATACATCAATATCTTATCTCCACTCTCTTTCCCGCCAAGGGAAAGGGAGTGGTACCATTTTGTAAAAAGACCGTGCTCTGCATGGAATCCAACAATCGATCTGTCACAAATTTAAGAGAAATTGGTATGAGGTAAGCTTAGTGAGTCATCATAGCGATTTTTTTGGCTTCGCGTTCCCCTGAAAGAAAAGCACCGTGTACTGTACTGGGATAGGCTTTATGGGTGGCTTCACCCGCAAAGAACAAGCGATCGCCTACAGGCTCAGCCAAGACCTCATGATCTGTCAACGAAGATCCGCGTGGCATGATCGAGTAGGAACCTCTAGACAGCGGATCGCTATGCCATTGGGTAGCGATCGCATGGGTTGGCTCGGGAATAGAACTACCAAACATCACCTTTAAATCGGTCATCACAGTTCCCACAACCCGATCGAGGGGCAGTTTCTCAAGTTCGCGAGAATAGGTTCCACCCATCAATGCCGCCAACACGGGCACATCCACATACTTTTGCCAATTCCAATAATCCATCATCTGCGATCGGTTGTCCTTGAGCAGTCCCAAAAAGTGAGAAGATTCATCCCAAAATTGTTTGGGGAACTTGAGGACGACTTTATTGAGAGCGCCCATACCCAAATGCTGAATCGCTTGTAGCTTTGCCTGCGGCAAAGGAGGTTCAAAAGCAATGCTGCCCTGTTTGAGTACGCCCAAGGGAACCGTAATGATGGTGCGATCGCTTTGAAATGCACCTTGATTTGTGGAAACACTTACCCCTTGAGCGTTGTATTCCACCTTGCTTGCGATAATCCCCAAACGAATATCCAATCCCTGCGCTAACCCATTGACAATCTGAACGTAGCCTTTTGGGAAGACCAAATCTACACCTGTAAATTCTAAATCTTCATCATGGGTCTTGAGTCCCAGTTCTGATAGACTTGCACCATTCTCAATTTCAATTTGAGAAGCGAGTTGCCAATTTACACCCTGTGAGATCTTGGGCGAAAAATTCTTCGTCGCTAAGATTTTCGATACAGCTTCTTCTAAGCTGGTGTTTAAGGATTCGTTGTCAGATTCATTAGCTGCGGTTCTGAGCTTGGAAATTTCACTTTCCACTTCTTTGTAGGCTTGCTCAATTTGTTCAATTTCTGACTGACTCAGGCGTTTGCCATCGCTGCCGTAGAGTGCGATCGCATCAAAATCCGTTGCCAAGGTTTGTATTTGAAATTGTTGGGCGAGTTTGGTAATCGGATTGCCATTTTTGCGATGAATCCATGCCGCACCCAAATCGATGGGAACGCCCAAAGAATTATCCGTCCGAATTCTGCCCCCAATGCGATCGCGAGCTTCAAGAACGATGACTTTATAGCCTTTTGTACTTAAATTCCTAGCAGCCGCAAGTCCCGCTACACCCGCACCTATTACCAGAATATCGGTTTGATTGGATTTTGTCGTTTCTGTCTCATTGGATCGTGGTGGGGTATTAGCATTGATAGCGGGGGAACAGCCATACTGCTCCAGTGCGATCACGGCTGCGGACAATAAGGAAGTGCTGACAAATTGCCTGCGACTAAATTTCGACATATTACTGCGGTGTAATTTGGGTAATCACATTGGTTCCTGTGACTTGAACGGTTTGCTTTTCGAGATTGGCAACGGCGCGATCGCCCGCCACATTTAAATTCTTTTCAGGCTGTCGATAGGTAACATTGCCATCGCCTGTCACCATTTGAGTAGGAATTAACCATTCCACCTTATCGGCATTGACCACCCCTTGGGTGGATTTAAAACTAGCTTGGACGCGTCCAACCAGATTGATTTTCTCTGTATCGAGTTGGGCTTCTCCTTTCATGGCTGTGACCTCTAAGCCCCGACTGGTACTAATCGCTTTAAATTCCACAGGTAGAGTGACTAGTTGCTTTTCAATATTCCACAGCACCTTCGAGGTTTCAATCTCCACATCTAACTTTGGATCTTTGCCCTTAATCTCATTCTCTAGGGTAACGATTTGGGTTTTCGTATCCCATTCTCCCTTTTTTGCCTTAACTGTCAGTTTGTCTTTGACCTGCAACACATCAAGGGGCAACTTGCTAAATACCTTATGGGTGTCAGCGTTCCAAGTAATCGCTTCTCCTTTAATTTCTACGGGTGGCTTCACGGAGGTAACGATCACGTCTTTCTCAATCGTGAAGGTGTTCACGCTAGGATTTGCCTTAAGGGTTTTACCCACAATTGAGATTTTTTGATCGAACTTATCGATCTTAAGATGCCCCGTAGCGGTAAGCAGGTCTCGATCGGAGTTCCACACCATATTATCGGCAACCAAGGTGATTTTATCTTTGAGCGCGATCGCCTTGACGTTACTTTTTAAGGTAATTTCGCGGTTGGCTTGGTTGATCACGCCTCCGTCAGCGGTTGCCTCAATCAGGGGCTTGCCGTCTTTATAAAATTTGCCCTGAACCTTGACGACATCCGCCACCTTTTGGTCTTGTCTATAGTCAGCCCGTTCAGATTTAACTTCCCAGAGCAAATTGCCCTTATCATCAAATTCTTTGAGGGTGGTATTTAAGAGGCTAGACCCTGGGGGCTTTTGGGACTCTACGACAGGAGCTGGGGGCTTTTGCGTTCCAATCCAGATCACCCCAAAACCAACCACAGCAGCAATTAAAAGCAGGACAAGAATTCTGAGTAACCGATTTCCGATTAACTTAAATTTTTTCATAATTTGTCATGTCACCTTTTGATTTAGCTGCTTTGATATTGCTGCCCCTACATGGCAACGGTAAATGCGAGATCCTCGGCACTCGCCGCGATCGGATGGTCAGGATTTTCTAGTTTTGCGATCGCATTGTCCAGTAAGTCTAACCCCTGCTGCAAATTTTCGACCAAACATAATTGTCCGCGCAGCAGGGCAGCACCTGCAAAACCCTTAGCGTACCAAGTCATATGTTTGCGGGCTTGACGAATGCCGCGATCGCCTTTGTATTCATGCAACCCCACCAAATGTTCGCGGGCGACTTTGAGCCGCTCAATCGGTGTTGGCTTGGGCTTGTGCGATCCTGTTTTTAGATAATGATCGACTTCACCCACCAAAAACGGATAGCCCAAAGTTCCACGGGAGCACATGACACCATCGGCTCCTGTGGCTTCTAAACAAGCGATCGCGGCTTCGGCAGAGAAAATATCGCCATTGGCAATTACAGGAATTGATAGAACTTCCTTAACGCGACGAATCCATTCCCATTTGGCAGACCCATTGTAGCCTTGGGCGCGGGTACGTCCGTGCACCGTAATCATTTGCGCCCCCGCCGCTTCCATGCGGCGGGCAAATTCTAAAATATTGATTTCTGTCTCGCTCCAGCCAATTCTTGTTTTGACGGTGACAGGGACATTGACGGCATTGGCGACCGCGCGCACGATCGCTTCGGCAATCTCAGGCTGACGCAGCAAAGAAGAACCTCCACCATTTTTGGTGATTTTATTCACGGGACAGCCCATATTGATATCGACCGTATCTGCGCCTTCCTCGACGGCTCTTTGGGCGGCTTCGGCGAGAAAGTCGGGGCGACAGTCAAATAGCTGAATGCTGATCGGTGTTTCGGCGCGATCGACTTCCATGATCTTGGGCAATTCTTTGATGTAATGCAGCCCAGTGGCATTCACCATTTCGGTGTACATCATCGATTCGGGCGCATAGTTTCGTACCAATCTGCGAAACACCATATCGGTCACACCAGACAGGGGCGATTGCAATACCCGACTATTTAGCTCAAAGTCGCCAATTTTCAGCGGTTCGACTAGTTTTCGTTGGAGATCGGGCGATAGCGCAGACATAGATTTTGAGCAGGTTTGACAAGAGTTCTCTGCACCCATGATACGGCAGAATTAAGCTAGCGAAACATGGCTTTTGGGCGCGATTCATCCCCCTAGTAGGGCTTGGGCGTGATGGCGCATATGGTCGGCGATAAAGGTACTGATAAAGTAATAGCTGTGATCGTAGCCCGTCTGCCTGCGTAAAATCAGAGGCTGTTCGGCTTTGATACAAGCTTGTTCAAACCGATCGGGCAATAGCTCGTTTAGGAAGCGATCGCTCATGCCCTGATCGATCAAAATGGGGCGACCGTACTTGGCACTTAGCACCAGTTCGCTAGCATCGTAGGTGCGCCACAGCTCTGGATTTTCGCCCAGATAGCCTGTAAAAGCCTTTTGCCCCCAAGCCGATTGCATCGGTGCAGAGATCGGGGCAAAGGCGGAAACAGAGAGATATCGCTGCGGGTTACGCAGGGCACAGACCAAAGCTCCATGCCCTCCCATGGAATGGCCGAAAATACCTTGGCGATCGCTTCGGACAGGAAAATTTGCGGCAATCAAGGCTGGTAATTCTTCCGTGACATAGCTGTACATTTGATAATGCGATCGCCAAGGTGCTTGGGTGGCATCAACATAAAAACCCGCACCTGCGCCAAAGTCCCAATCCTTATCTTCATCGGGAATTCCTGTCTGGCGCGGACTGGTATCGGGCACAACCAGCATTAATCCATATTCCGCCGCATACTGAAGTGCCCCAGCTTTAATGATAAAGTTCTCCTCGGTGCAGGTTAGCCCTGAGAGAAAGTAGAGAACTGGAACTGCCTCCAATTTGGCTTGCGGGGGCTTATATACGGCAAATCGCATCTCACCGTTACAAACTTGTGAAGGATGCTTATAGAAACCTACGGTTCCATCAAAGCAAATAGATTCAGAAATGGTGATTAAGTTTGGGTTTGAGAAAGACATATCGCCTGAAGGATTTGTATAGGAATGCTTGAGTACAAAGAGAATTTACTTCTGAAACTTTGCTGCAAATTTTAAGGTAAAGGATTCTATCGCTTGATAGAACGATAATGGAAAGAGAAACAGAAAATAAGCTGCAAGCATCGTTTGAATTGTGCGCTTCGGTTCCTCTAAAATAATTTTCCAGTGGCAACCTAAAGCTTGATGCAGCAGCTTTATCGCCGCCTTCCCATCGCGATTGCGTACCGCTCGACGAGCCAAATAGCGTAATTGATAGGCCTTCGCAATCTGTCCCCATTTGGCAATAAACTCAGGAGCATAGATTTGAGCTTTGGCGATCGCACGTTCCCATGCCTCATACTGTTTCATCATATTTGCCGATAGCCCTCCAGCATTTACCCGATATAGCGTTAGGGCTTCGGGGATACCTTCAAACTGCCAATTGGTTTGCAAAGCGATGCGCAGCCAGCATTCAATATCCTCAGACTGGCGAAAGGTATCGTCAAAGTAGAAATCTTCTTCACTGCCATAGAGATTGGCTTGAAACTTAATTGCATCAAATACTTCTCTACGAATTACAGGGGCAGAACCATTGCCAATCGGATTGCGACAGAGCACTTGAGCGGGGGTAATCCCCGTTAATTTAGGAGTCTGTTTGATTCCCAAAGGCTTGCCCAACTCATCGATAAAAGCCGAAGGGCAATAGCTCACGCCCACAAGAGGATTGCACTCTAGGTGCTGTATGTGTTTCTCTAGTTTTTGGGGCAACCAGAGGTCGTCACTATCCAAAAGTGCGATATATTCTCCTTTGGCATGACGAATTCCTGTATTTCTGGCTCCCGCCAAACCGCGATTTTTTTGTTGCACGATCTGAATGCGTGGGTCGTCAAATTCTCGGGCAATCTCGATGCTGCGATCGGGGGACTCATCATCGACAATAATCAGCTCAAAATCTTGAAACGTCTGCGCGAGAACGCTTTGAATCGTCTCCGCAATATAGGCTTCCACTTTGTAAACGGGCACGATCGCTGATACTTTTGCCATAACTATACTGCCTTGTTTTTGCGATCGAACAGAACAACTATTGTTTTTAAGATTAACTGAAGGTCATACCAAACACTCCAATTTTTTCGATATTCAATATCAAAGTTTACGACCTCGGCGAAGCTTCTAACACTAGAACGGCCGTTCACTTGCCACATGCCTGTCATTCCTGGCTTTACATCAAGGCGATTCCATTCCGTAAATTTCTCATCTTGATATTCCATTTCTAGCTCGTAGGCACTGATTTCATTAAATGTCGGCGGACGCGTTCCCACAAGGCTCATGTCACCAACCAAGACATTCCAAAACTGTGGAAATTCATCAAGGCTAGTTTTACGCAAAAATTTCCCAGTTTTGGTAACGCGCGGATCGTTCTCATTTTTAAAAAATTTGTTGTTTGTTGTATCTTGTGACGGCTTATCTGCATCCACTTGATTTTGCACTTTATTTTTAAGTTCTTCGGCATTTTTGACCATCGAGCGAAACTTCCAAATTCGGAAAGGTTTGCTGAGTAAACCGCAGCGATTTTGACCAAATAGAATTCCACCTTTGCTTTCCGATCCGATCGCGATCGCGATCGGAATAAAGAAAAGCGCTGTAAAGAACAGACCAACCAAGCCCCCAACAATATCAATCAATCGTTTAACTGGATTGCGCACCGAAGGATGTAAATCGATACTAGGGTCAATATCAATGGCAGGATATAGAAATTTCAGTGGGATAACCAAAAGTCTCACCACAGGAACTTTGTTTAGAACTTTCTGGAGCTTGTATAGGAATGCATCAATGGGATTTACTTTTTTACCCTGGATCTTTTGATTGCTTTCTGAAGTACGGAAAGTTTGGGAAGCTGGCTCGATCGCGAACACATTACTCAAAGAGGTAGCTGCCAGTAGTGAAATTACCGCATCATTCACGCTCCACAAAACCAGTTCAGTCCCATAGGTAGTGGCTAGTTTCAGGCAATTAATTAAAACCCCTAGACCCGCACTGTCCATAAACCTAGTGCGACTCATATCAACGATCACCTTTGCTAAGGAATCATCCGCATTGCATAGGGTCTGGAAATCTTTTAGGAAATCCCTTGCCGTTACAAATTGTAATTCTTCAGGGGTGCTAATTAGTGCTACATCGCCAAATAGAGCGATCGAAGCTTGTTTGAAATCTTTTTCCTGATTGACTGCATTTTCATCTGTAATTGGAATATATACCGACTGAGGATAAATATCAGCGATCGCTTCACTTCTGACCACAAGCAGATCGAGAGCACCCAATTTCTTTAAAATTCGAGCTGACAAACTAATATTTTTTAGTCTCGTTTTTGATTCCACAAAGATGACTTGGCTTTTACAAAACCATTTGGCAGCTAATAGAAATGGAACTGCAACGCCTGCCCCTGTAGAAAGAATCAACTCGGGTCGTTGACGACGCACCACACTAAATGCCAAACCTAAGTTACGAATCAGATTGGGCAGGTTGCGATTGGTGGGGCTATGAGCCCAATATCTTCGATCGTCTTCGATCTCGGTCTCGGTTGTACCCGTGCGAAAGGTTACCCAAGCGCGATCGCTGCATTGTTCCCAAAAAGGCTTAAGGCTCTGCATGTATTTAAAGTGCCCACCCGAAGAGCAGACCAGCATCATCTTTTGAGGTTGGTAATGCTCTTGCAGGTATTGACATAGCTGTGTTTCCTCAACTTGACCCGTGTTAACTTCTGCGGTCTGTGACAACTTGACAAACTTGGCAAGGTCGGCAGGCGATCGGGCGATCGCTATGCCTCGTTGCTCAAAGGCATCTGCCATTTCCATTTGATGATCGTCAACATGTTCTCGAAATCGATGCGATCGGGGAACTAGAACGTATGGCTTATCTAAGCCTTCCAGTAATTGTGCAGTTCCCTCACCACAATGACCGACAATGAGATTGGCACAATCGATTAATTTTTGAAATTCTTGTTCGGGTAAGACCTGATAAACCCTTGCCCCATTGGGGAAAAATGTGGAGGAACCATACTGAATTACCACCTCTTCAGTAATCAACTGATACTTTCTCAGTAACTCGATCCATTTCATCAAGGCATCGAATTGATATTGTTCTGTTCCAACTGTAACGAAAAGCATTATCTTTTCCCCTTGTTTTTTACAATTGTAAAATAAATATAGCGTCCATAGGTAACCAAAGCCGTAAGCAATGTCCGATGGGGCTGTCGAAACCAGATCCTTAAATCCGATTGAAACGCTCGATTCATAAAATCTACACCCACTTTGGGTGGTAAGCCTAAGCGGCTAGCTCGACGGGCTAAATATCGTAAATGGATAGCTCGGGCGATCGCGTAGTGTTTCTGGACTTCATCAGGAGCATAGGCTTTCACCTTACCCATTAGGACTTCCCACCCCGTTTCCATGCGCTCTAAATCTGAAGAAAGCCCGCCCTGACTGGTACGATATTGCATTAAAACGCGATCGATCCCCTCAATTTTACCCTTTGTCAGCCATATCGCACGGCATAACCATTCTAAATCTTCCGCAAAGCTCATATCCGTGGCAAAAAAACCTGCCTGTTCAAAAATCCTACGCCTTACAAATAAATTAGAAGTCGTGGTTGTAGGGTTTTCGTAAAGTAGATCTGCTAGCTGTAAATCTTTTAACTGAGAAGTCGAAATCTGTCCCGTTAATTTGCCTTCTTGATTTATAAAAGCAACGCGACCAAAGCTGACAGCTAACTCATGATTGAATTGCATATGTTGCATATGAGCTGCTAGCTTATCTGGAAGCCACAGATCGTCAGCATCTAAAAATGTAATAAATTCTCCCTGCGCTTGCTCAATGCCAAGATTGCGAGTAGCTGAAACCCCTTGATTGGTATGGGAGATAACTTGAATTCTCCGATCCTGTTCGGCAATTGACTGGAGGCATGCTAGCGTGCGATCGGTCGATCCGTCATCAATTACGAATAATTCCCAATCCTGAATTGTTTGATTTTGGACAGATTGAATTGAAGCTGCGATCGTAGAGGCGGCATTATAGGCAGGAATGATAATGGATATCTCAGGAGACATAAATTTTCTGTCTTGAATCTGTAAAATGACGAATCAGGACTGAGAAGATGATGCTACATCATGTAATTAAAAGAAAAATTTTGTATGAATTCCGAATACGAAATATTTCAAAACCACTATCACAGTAGCTGGTAATCTATAACTTATGCAACTTATACATGTCATGTAAAGTCATCTAAATTAACCGTCAAAGAATTTAGAATAATAATCTTAATAAATTAAACGTAAATCATGAGTCAATCTGTACAAGTATTAGAGCCTGAGGGCATTATTGATACTTCAGGAGGGAATAAAATCCGCTCAGGGGTCAATACTTTCCTGGATCTGGGAGCTAAGTGGATTTTGATTGACCTCAAAAATATTACATTTATGGATAGCGCTGGGCTAAGAGCGATAGTGGCTATACAGCAATTAGTCCGAGCGAAAGGAGCAAAACTCTACCTCTGTTCCTTAGAAGACCAGCTCCAAATAGCCCTAGAACTAGCAAAAATGGAAAATTTTTTTGAGATTCTCCCCGATCGCGCTGCTTTCGATCGGCTCTTAGAAAATTAATTGTCTGCCATTGAAGTCCCGCTGAAGTCACACTGAAGTCGATCGAATTGAAAATTTCTACAACCAATATTTTGGAGACATTTTCAGTCAAGATATAGATTGCTGTGGTTGCCCTACAAAAGTACTATCCAAAATTGACTTTTTTTGCACCATTCTCTCATCCTAGATTTTTGTCAATTTTAGATTTACACCAATGTCTAAGGTACGCTTTCCCCATAGATTTTTTCAACTTAGTATCACCACCCTCGATCGCTTTTTAGAAATGGTAAAACAAACCAAGGTTAAGGCTTTGGTAAAGACAAATCCCCAAAAGCTTGGGGCTTATTGGGGCAAATCCATCAATTTGAGGTGGATTGCGGCATGAGTAATCCCTATCCTTCTGAGATTTACGATGCAATCGTGGTTGGTTCTGGTGCAAATGGAGGCGTTGCCGCCAAGGAACTCAGCGAAAGAGGCTTAAAAGTTCTCGTGCTAGAGGCAGGACGAGCGATCGATCCACAGGTCGATCTGGGGCATGAGGTCAGGGATATGGCGAAGCGTTTTTATAACCTTGCCATCTCTAAGCGACAATCCCATCAGGCTTTGCATCCAGGTTATTGGAAAGCGAACCCCGATCTGTACATCGACGAAAAAGATAACCCCTACACCACCCCCCCTGACAAGCCGTTCTATTGGACGAGAGGTCGGCAAGTGGGCGGCAAAAGCCTAACCTGGGGCGGAATCACGCTGCGCATGTCCGACTATGAGTTTAAAGCAGCTAGTCGAGATGGGCACGAGCAAGATTGGCCGATCGCTTACAAAGACTTGGCTCCCTACTACGGTGAGTTAGAACGTTTCTTTAAAGTACGCGGCGATCGCAACGGTTTGGCGCAATTGCCCGATGGCGAATATCAGCCCACACTACCCCTGACTCCTGCCGAACTTCATTTCAAGGCTGTGGTAGAAAAACAGTGGCCCGATCGCTGCGTGATCCCTTCACGCGGATTTTCTTTGCACCGATCCACAGCCGCCCAGCCTTGGGCTCCTTCTTCTAGCCAAGGTTCTTCGCTTAAAGCTGCGATCGCAACGGGTAACGTTACCCTGCGATCGGATGCTGTGGTCAGCCATGTTCTTTTCGATGCAGATACGCGCAAAGCCCGTGGGGTAGGATATATCGATCGCGTCCGTAAGACAACCCATGAGGTGTTCGGTCGTACCGTTGTCCTATGTGCTTCCACGATTGAGTCGGTTCGCATCTTGCTGCATTCTACCGAGCACTACCAATCTGGTGGATTGCTCGACACATCGGGAACACTCGGTCGCTTTCTTATGGATCACGTTTCCACTTCCACCTTCTTTTTCTTGCCAGGAATTAAGAATTCCGCCAAGCCCTACGATTTATCTGGTTGCGATAGCTTCTTTATTCCCTGCTTTTGTAATTTAACATCTCAGCAAGAGGATTTCTTACGCGGCTATGGTATCTGGGGTGGGATTCAGCGCTTCCCAGCTATACCTAACGTTTTTCGTAAAGTAGGCGAGGGTGCGATCGGCTTTATGATAGCGCATGGAGAGGTTCTACCTCGCTATCACAATCGAATTCAATTAAACCCTGATATCGTTGATGTTTGGGGAATTCCAGTTCCCCATATTGAATGTGCTTGGTCGGATAACGAACGTCGCATGTTAACCCATATGCATAGCCAAATCGATACAGCGATCGCGCTTGCAGGAGGTAAACCCATGAAGCTAGCTGATATGTTTCGGATCCCTATCTTTTCTGATTTTGTCCATCGTAAGGAGTCAGACATGGAATTTTCTGCACCTCCTGGCTATTATATTCATGAGGTGGGCGGAGCCCGCATGGGAACCTCTGCGAATAACTCTGTTGTGAACGATCGCAATCAATGTTGGGAAGCCCCCAATCTATTTGTGACCGATGGAGCCTGCTGGCCATCGTCGGGTTGGCAAAGTCCCACCTTGACCGAGATGGCAATCACAGCTCGTGCCAGTGCGTTTATTGCCGATGAGATGCGTAAGGGTGTATTTTGAGTCCGTGACGTGGCATCCTTTATTGCCAGGCTCAAAATCTATAGCGATCCTGAATTGCTTGTGAACGCAGTACAGGCTTCTAGCCCTTGCAGGCAAGATGCCTGCGCTACAGATGCATGACAACTCATTTAGGATTGCTATCGAGAACGTTAAAAAGCAGAAAAATTGAGAGAATTTTTGACTTTTTCCACTTGCTTGGGGGCTGACATCTCTGTAAATAATTGAATCGCCCGATCGCAGCTCGATTGGCTCTTTTGGTTGTAATTCTTTTCAGGATATTTACTACTGCATTCTTGCAATGTTAAGCCTAATTGAAAATGAGCTTCGGCTAAATCGCATTTTGTGCCAATTTGTTCTAACAGTTCCACCGCTTGAAAATGATGGGCGATCGCCGTTTCAAAATCTTGGCGATGGCGATAAATTTCGGCTAATCCACTCAAGGCATTTGCTCTTACTTGCGTGTAGTTGTGTTCGTCAGCATAGGCGATCGCTTGCTGAAACAATTGCTGCGAAACGATTGTGTCGCCTAGTTTTTTATAGGTAAGTCCAAGGAATAGCAAACGATGTCCAGTGATTAATTGCGGATGGGTTTGGATGGCTTGATGGAATCCATCTGCCAATTGATGGGCTTTAGTGGTTTCACCCAGACAGGAATACACATAAGCTGCTAGTACATCCACGGAAGGATTGTATAACGATTCCAAGTTGTCAGCAGTCAAACGTTGATGGGTCAGTAGTTCTTCAAATACTGATAAGGCTTGTTCCAATTCCCATAATTCTATTTGGCAAATGCCAGTATTTAAAAGAGCATGTTGTTGCCAGTTTTTTAAATTTCGGAAAGTCGGCTCTTTAAGATCGGGAGTTGACTTTGCACCGATCTGAGCCGCAGCGATCGCTCCTGATTTTTGATGACAAGCGATCGCTTCGTGAATCTGTCCTGAAAGACGATAGAGCACACCTAGAATACTGTACAGTCCGCTAAGGAGGTAATATTTTGAGTCAACTTTAGGAATGATTTGCGATATGGCTGCCATCATCTGCTGTAGCAATCCTAGCTGATAAAAAGAGCGACCAAGTCTTTCTGCTCCAGATAGTTTGGTAGGGCGTCGTTGCAAAATAACATTAGCAGCGCCTTCATAGTCTCCTATTTCTAGGTAGTGATAGTATGCTTCAAAGGCAGTGAGTGCATGTTCGACGGTAGAGAGCGTCTCAATGTGGCTGCTCCAAAATTCGGCGGCAAGGACATTGGTAATTTCCACATCCTCACTGGCACGTAAACGAGCAATCGCCTCAGCCCGAATCGCGGGATGTAGCCAATAGGAATGACGGTGGAACTCCACTAGGGAACGATTGCGTAGGGATTCGACTACATGACGACGTTTTGATGGAGGGACATCCCAAAGCAAGCTTAAAAGTGCCTCCGTGGGTACGGTTGGTATATCCTGATAGCGATAGCAACCTAAACGGACAAGCAAACGATAGGCTTCTGGATCGAGTTGTTGCAAACGCTGGAACTGTCCTGTAACGAGATCGGCAAGATCGGCATGAACCAGCGGATCGTTCCCATATTCTTGCCAATAGACTGACATATCACCATCGAAATCTAAGGCGATCGCACTTTTCATAATCTCCATGGCTTTGGCATTGCCACCGTAAGCTTTATGCATTACCTGAAGCGTGGCAATATCGGTCATATTGCCAAAGAAATCCTGCCATGCCCTCAATTTCAAGCTGGGCAAAAGATAATGACGCAGGCTAATCGCAGCTTCACAGAGGCGATCGCGGCTGGTAATCAGGGTAAGAGACTGAAGCGAAGGATCGGACAAAGTTTGCAAGAGTTCCACATAGCGGCGGTGGGGGGCGATCAATTTCCCTTGGACATCTAAGGCTGGCTCTAGATTGTCAATGAGAATGCCGATACGAGTATTTTGTAGCTTTCGTTTTAGCCGATCTAAAGAAATCCCAAATTCCCGACCTGGTTCCTCACCAAGTTGGCGTAGTCTTTCTTCCACCAAACTTTCTACGGAGGTAATATTGGCGGTCTCTTTAGCGATCGCAAATTCCAAGTATTCACCAAACTTCTGTTGCAGATAGCGACGTGCCAAGGTGGTTTTGCCCACACCCCCCTGAGCCTGAATTAAAACGATCTTAGCTCCTTGTTTT
Source organism: Tumidithrix elongata BACA0141 (assembly GCF_036349135.1). Classification (NCBI taxonomy): domain Bacteria; kingdom Bacillati; phylum Cyanobacteriota; class Cyanophyceae; order Pseudanabaenales; family Pseudanabaenaceae; genus Tumidithrix; species Tumidithrix elongata. The sequence continues at coordinate 725 of NZ_JAZBJZ010000062.1, read as the reverse complement.
TCTAAGGTTTGGAGGTACGCGATCGCTGAGGCTCTACCAACAAAATCGCGATCGCTTCCCAGTACCTCTCCCTTAAGCTTAGTTCCGTGACTGACCTCTCGATCGCTATCTTGATGCAAATCTACAATAGGCAAAAAATTGGGTAACAGGCGATCGAGTACATTCGGAAAGTTATTTTTTGTCACTTTCTCCCCCAGCAACTCTGACAAAAGTTGCCATAATTGTGCGCCCACATCCTTGACGTGACCTTCCGTATAACCATAGGACTCGGCGATCGTTCCATATTTCTGACCATGCCATGCCTGCTTTAGAATCGCACTTTGAAGAGGGCTCAAGCGATCGCCCGTGCGATCAAACACAAGTTTTTCTGTGAAAATTAAAGCCTCTTCTAAAGTGGCTGTCATTATGAGCTACCTCTTGCTATTCTCAATAGTGTATAGATAGGACTGTTATTATGAAGAAAGCCAAATAGATAAAGAGCATCTGCGTGAAAGTACAATAATACAAGTCTCTAGCCAATTGCGATCTGTCATCAAATCCTGAAGAATTGGTATAATTTCTATTTTTATTATGCTACTGCTTGTGAAAATCGATAACATAAGAAATATAGCTTCCCTAATTGCTCAACCTTGGTATGGGTAATATGGAAGATGAAGATATAAAACAGGAGAGGGCCAATTCAAGGATGAAATGCAACGGGGTCTGATGAAGCAAAGAATACTTCG
>NZ_JAZBJZ010000061.1:0-29367 GCF_036349135.1 Tumidithrix elongata BACA0141 | reverse complement strand
GATGATTCAAATCCTCCTAAAACGTCTTGCTTAACTTCTCAAACACTCTCTAAGTGGTCTTATGAGTCCCAGACAACTGAATTCCCATTGATTTCTCCTTGACCTAACTAGGTCATTTGTCAGCGATCGACTTCATTCAGGCAGCATGGAATCGAAGCCGAAGTCAAATTCTGTAGTAATTGAACTGATGTTATGTAGACCTCTCCCCTAGCCCCTCTCCGACACAGAGAGGGGGACAGGAAGTTTGTTCTACTCTCCTTCTCTTTACAGGGTTCGGGAGAAGAGGTCAAGCGATCGCTTGCAAGAAGCAAACCCTTGGGTGGCAATTAGAATTGCTTAAACCGTAACGGCTTCACTTGCTTTCCGTTCTGCATGTTGTAGAATTTTCTTGGCTTGGGCAACTTCATCGTCCGTACCTGAAACGATCACCATAAAATTCCCTGCTTTGATGCCGATCTCGTACTTTAGGGCTTTCTCTTTAGGAATTCCCAAGCCGACGAGAGCGCCCACCAATCCACCGCCCACAGCAGCACCCACACCGCCAATAATCATTCCTTCGAGCCAGCCTGCTAGCACACCAACAACGGGTCCAGCAATAACCACTGGCCCTACGCCGGGGATAAACAAGGCTCCAGCACCCGAGAGAATGCCAAAGAGTCCGCCAAAGAAGCTGCCCCAGTAGCCAGCACCTTCAGCGCCAGTCTTAGCAGTATCTTTCCAAGTCAGGAATCCGCGTACATGCTCTGTGGTTTGATAGTCTTGCCCAATGATCGAAATCTTGGTCATGTCAAAGCCCTCTTTTTGCAGTTCTAACACCGCTGCCTCTGCCTCAACATGGGTTGGGAATAAATTCGTAACTTCATGCTTGTCTGACATAGTTTTGGTTCCTTTAAAAGTATTCATGGTGTAATTTCAACGTTTCGGCAAATTCTAGTCCGTAACTAAGTCTGAGGTCTGATTCCATTTTCCCGTGAAAACCATATCAGTCAATGGTTTGCGGGTTCTGGTTTCGAGTTCCTTGTCTCGCAGTGCTGCGGGTAAGGTTTGCGGATCGCCCAAATATCCGATCGCGATCGCTGCCACTGGTTCCCAACCCTCTGGAATGCCAAACAGCGATCGCGCTTTGTCAACGTCAAACCCTGCCATTTGATGAACGAATAGATCTAGGGCGATCGCCTGAGTTGCCAAGTTACTTGTGGCGGCTCCGACATCGTGGAAAGCGTGACGATTTTCTTTTCCGTTGTTATCGAAACATCGTTTGGCAACTGACAACATCAATACAGGAGCACTCTGCGCCCAAGATTGATTGAATTCAACCAGACAACTGAGTAAATGGGCATACTCAGCTGGCTGGTCTTGGGTGGCAATCATAAAGCCCCAAGGCTGTTCGTTGTAGGAAGAAGCTGCCCAACGAGAAGCTTCTAACAAAATCAGCAGTTTGTCTCGTTCGACCGTGCGATTTGAGAAAGCACGCGGACTCCAACGCCCACGAATTAGATCGTGAACCGTATATTCAGCTTCAACCAGATCTTCAACCATGGACTTACCTCACCCGTAAATGTTAAATGTTTATCGAATCCAAATCAGAACTCACCGATCTCTAAATCCCCAATGCTGGGGCTAGATTTACACAACTCCGAAGGTGTAAGCAGCAATTGAGTGGGCTTGCGTATGAATCGCAGAAGTTTGCAAATGGGCTTCCAGAAACCAGAGCCGTTTATCGATCGCACGAGAAACTTCGGTATAGAGATCGGTCGTATCCGCATCGCCCAAATCAGCAGTTTGATGGATATTCTGGCGAATGGACTTAGCGAATATGGCAAAGCGATCGGCTAGAGCCGCGATATGATCCATCCCTTCTACCGCATCAAATACATACTCTTCCAATTCTGACTGTTTGGCAGCGATACGTGCAGTTCCAAGAGCATAGCCGCCTAATGCCGTAATCCGTTCTGCTACCATATCAACAAATTCTTCTAGCTCGGTTGCCATGGCATCGAATAACAGATGGAGCTGATAAAAATTGTGACCTTTGACATTCCAATGAGCCTGTTTGACTTGAGTTTGGAGATCTATCGTGGATGCCAAGGTTTGGTTGAGAATAGCGATCGTCTGAATCCTGATTGTTTCAGCTAGATCGATGCGAGTTGCGTAAAGAGGAGAATGATTGGAGGACATAAATTAATTTCTGATATTTAGTTTTGGTCTGTGAAGCGATCGGTGGTTCTTTGTTGCAAACTTCGTCAGGGGAGAACCGATAGTAACTTCTTAATGCAAGATAGAATCCCCGTCAGATTCGCTGGCACAACTTACAATTTGCGCTGCCAGCCCTGTAATTTCCGATGTGAAAGATTTCCTCATGGACAAGATATAGCGAGAGCGATTCAACGCCTAAAATCAGCCAAGTGTAATCGCATAAATCTTCTATTTCCATAAGTAAAGTATCCACTATCCAGGGCTTTGGGCAGTGAATGGTTAGCATACTGTGGCGATCGATCTGAATAATGCAAGATAATAAACTTTCGGCAAAAAAGCTGCGTAGTCGCTCGATGCGAAATTGTTCGAGTATCATCAGATCGTCAAGGGTGATCTCAGTGAATGGCATAGCAATTATCAAACCTCTTTTTAAAGAACAGAGCGAGACTCAGCCTAAAAGCTCTGTATGCTTTTCATGTTTAGACTGAGTCTATGGTTCTTATATGCGTTAAACCAAGCCTGGTCCCTTGTGACGTAGGTCATGCTCTGATGTCAGCTTACCTTTCTCATCCTCAGATAGCTCATGAAACTGATGGACACTTTCTGTCGCTTCCTGCTCTGTTTTCTGACGTAAATCCCCAGGAACATCGACATACATTTCTGGCTCGATCGCGTAGTTATTCACCAAGCCTTCATTGTCCACCGTGTAACCATCTGTGGTGTGGATTGATTTGGTATCCGTAGGGTCGTGGGGAGTATGCCCAAAGTTCTCACCTTCTCGATGCTGGCGTGCGGCAGTTTCAGCAGGGACGATATGCCGATCGTAATGGGGAACAGATTCTAGAGAATCATCTGGTTTTGACTCCTCTTTGACATGCTCTTTGCGCTCTCTAGTCAGATCGCTCACGACTTCGTGAACTTTATCTTCAACGGTTTGGACGATCTCTTTCGCTTTATCTACTAAGCTCATAATGTGCTCCTAATTGAATAAAAAAAATGCTTACCTGAATCAATCTATTTAGATAACGTCAGTTCGGGATAAGAGAACATGAAATGCTATATATCCCAAGAATCCCCCCCAGCCTCCCTTACAAAAGGGGTGAGAATTTACTTTCCCCCTTTTGCAAGGGGGATGCCCGATAGGGCAGGGGGATCAAACCCTTCGGCTCCAATAAGTTGGCTTGCTTTACTCCGAAGTCCTTAACCCGAATTCACGTTAGATAACCTACCGTTCTCACATACAAGAAGTAGAAGAAAATAAGTTGAAGAGAGATCTACCCTACTTTTTAGAGCGAAAAGGGAGATCTCTCAAGAACTAAAGTCACTTTACTTAGTTTTTTTCATGGCTTTATCTAGAGCATTCTCAATTTGCTCGACAACCGCAGGTCCAGAGCTATCAGAACGGAACATCTTGTCCTTATCCATAGTGCCTTGAACCTCGTTGAGACCACCATCGGCTTTTCCTTCAACTTCTTCAAGAGATGTAGGAGGAGACTTAAGTTCCTCTTTTGCCTTGCTAAGGATCCCCGTTGACTGCGCATTAGGGTTTACATGAGAATCCGCCAACACTGGGATTGCATTGGAAAATACCAAGATCGCGCAAAATAGAATAGCAACTAAAAAACGCACTGCATATATTCTCGATAGAGAGATTTGGATAGATTTCATAGAGCGATTCTCCGAATATATTGGTAATAACTTGATTGGAACATTTGATACAAACGTTTTGCTGTGAACGTTTTGACCTTTGCGATCGCGCATTGTTCGCGGCTGCCTCTTGAACTTCTCCTTCAATAGTTTGGGCGGTTGTATTGGCTTTATCCACTAAGCTCGTGATGCATTTTATTGAATTTGAAGACTGCTTGCCTGTGTCACATTAACAATGCTGTTTCTACGACTACTATCACAGACTGTAGGGTTATTTCCTGAATGAATTGCATGAATTGATTAACCACGTTACAAAACGCAGGAAAACTTAGCTGGCAATAAATCGCTAATTGAGAAATTGGAATATTATTCAAGCCTATTGAGTCAGCTTCTAGATCGAGAATAGGAAGCGCATCAAAGGGCAAGTATTTATATGGGGATGCAGAAAAAATCTTCGGTAACGGGTGCTTCTTAAAAATTCAACGAAGGAGCAAAATGGTTGTGCTTAGTTTGAGACTTTAACGTAGGTTAATTGGCGATCGCAATACATTGAGATAGCTTTAACTCCTAAGATTAACCAGACATAATCGCAAAATTCTTCTATATTAATCAGCAAAGAACTCACAATCCAAGGTTCAGGGCAATTAATAGTTAATACATTTTGAGAATTAACGTACATCGTACAGGGCAATAAACATTCGGCAAAAATACTTCGCAGTCGTTCAATGCGAAATTTATTGAGCAGGACTAAATCATCGAGGGTTATTTCAGCAATCAGATTGGGAAGCATTTGTTATATTTAGGGGGGTAAATTGTTCTAAAAACGGTACAGTAAAATCTAAAGTTTTGAGCCTGTGTTAGGGGCTTTCTCTCCATTACCAAGTTCTAGCATAGAGAAATCTGACTAGCCAGATACAGAGCCAACTTAAGAGCGAATAGGCGATGATGGCAATGATGATATTGATGTCAAAAATGTTCGCTGCATTGCTAGAAGTAGGGCTGACAAACAAAGTGGCGAAGGGTGCCATGAAAGGAGCAGAAAGATTTTGAATAAACTGAGCAAATTCATTCTGTGGATTTGCACCGAAAAATCGTAGCAAGAAGCGCAACACCAAAATAGTCTGAACCAATCCCACCAAAAGATAAATGCTATTAATAATCCAGAAAAACGTGGCACTGCGTTTGCCAATAGCTAGTTCAAGTCGCGACTCTTCTTGGTGAAGTCGAAAAGCTTCTTCTTCAGTGCGCAGGCTTTGTCTGCGATCGATATTTTCTTGTTCGTGAGGATCTTGAGTCATGAATAGCACTCCAAATGAATAAGTGGTGATTTAAGTCGAACACTCTAAGTTTTAATGCCCTCTATCAAAACCATCTGAGGGTGTAGAGCAACTCACACGGCAGTATGTGTCCTCTAAGAAATGGGAATTACTGCCGTTGAAGTAAGTTCAATCATTTAGATGACGCGGCGACCAATCAATAGGTTGTAGACTAGTCCCATCAGAGCCAAAACTAAAAGCAAGTGGATTAAGCCACCGCCAATATTAATCGAGTACCCTAACAGCCAGAGGATAAAGAGTACAACGATGCCAGTCCAAATGATGTTATTCATATTTTTCTTCTCTCTTAAAAACTAAAATTGTTAGTACCCAAATCCATTGATTTTGCAATAGATTTGGAATTCGAGTTCCGCACTTTGATATCGCTCAACGTAATGGGCTAAGCAATGTCAAAACCTACACTACGCTCACAAGCGATTTAGAATCGCTATATTAAGAAAGCAGGCAGGTTAAAAGATAGGTCTACCTACACATCAGGCTGCGATCGATTCACCACTCATGATTTAAGTGACTCAGACATCGCTGAGTATCTTACTTGAGCAGATCTCGCCCCTTAGCCTTCACATCTTCTGCGGCATTAAGCACTTGACTTTCTACTTGCTTGGCTTTTCCCATCGCTTGGTCTTTAGCGTTGCCAGTAATATTGCCAATGGCTTCCTGTACCTTGCCCTCAACGTTTTTTGTGACGGCTTTTGTTCTTCCTTGCAAACCCATGCTATCTTTCGCATTTTCAGCGGCATTGCGAACCTGACTTTCTACTTGCTTGGCTTTTCCCATTACTTGGTCTTTAGGATCGCCTGTGACATTACCGATCGCTTCTTGGGTTTTACCTTCAATATCCTTGGCAACAGCTTTTGCCTTTCCAAAGCCCCACGCTATCTGCACATGAGGTTGATTGGACAAGGTGGACGAAGTTGCAGCCCCAACGGTTTTAGCCGTAAAAGTTGTAGCAACTGAGATCAGCACAACTAGACTAATCGTTAGCAGAAACTTACGAACTTGACGAAGTGAAATCATGTTAGTCTCCAAAAGTTATTTGATTTGATTGGTCATATAATGTCTTTCCGTCAGTTAGATCGAAGTAGAGAGTCTAGATAGGCGCTTCACTACCTAAACTCTCTTGAGCCACGCTATCTACTTAAGCGCGTCCTTGGCTTTATCCTTCACATCTTCAACGGTTTGTTCGACTTTTGCTTCTACCTGTTTTGCCTTACCCTTGGCTTGAGCTTCGTGGTTTCCAGTTAGATTTCCCACAGCTTCTTCAACTTTACCTTCAACGTTTTTGGCGGCTGCCTTGGCTTTGTTTTCTAAACTCATGATATGCTCCTGACTAAATTTGAGAACTTTTTAACTGAGTCGTAACGAACAACTCCGTTTCTATGGTTTAGTCTGGCAAAGCGCTGAGTGATTTTTTGAATGAATTGATTGAATTGATTGACCCTGTTACAAAACGTAATGACACTACGCAATAACATTTCAAATCCAGATCTATTGCCTATTCCCTTGAAATTGGTACAACAGATTGGTGGTGGAATCTTGGTTGAGAAGTCAGAATTAGCCATATCCAAGCCTCTCTCCTCATCGCTCCAAGTCAAACTTTTGCTCATAGTTTGGGTCTTGCGTGCCCAGCAGTTTGTCCCAAAAGGTGAAATACAGCCCGTAATGCATCGTGTACTTGAGATGGTGAATAGAATGATGGTCGGGGCCAATGAACCACTTGCCCAACCAATGGTGCGGAAACGACAGAGGCAAGCGATCGAGCCCCAGATGATTTAACACTGCCCAAACCGTCATCGTTGTGAGCACCGCAATCAGCGTGATGAAATGGAGGGGGAGCACAAAGACAATAACGACTAAAAAGAGCGCCTGCACGATCGCTTCTAAGGGGTCAAAGGCAAAGGATGTCCAGGGCGTAGGATAGCGCGATCGGTGATGCCCCTGATGCATCCAACGAAACAGCAGGGGATGGTGAAACAAGCGATGGGTGAAGTAAAAATAGGCATCTTGGAGCAACAACACGGCGGCATAGCTAAACCCTAAATACCACAGCCCATACTGGTGCGCGTCGCTATATAAGCGTGTAATTCCCAAATCGTACCCCGACACGATCGCGGCGGCAGCGATCGCAAACACTGCCGTTGAGAGAACCGAGAGCAGGATATCGTGTTGAATCGACAGCCAAGAAGGAGAGGGATGCCGCAGCGGGGGACGAATCAAAGACTGACTAAATCGCGAATAAAAGACGACATAGGTTCCTCCTGCTACCAGAAAATACCGTAACAAAATAATTCCAAAAAAAGCGATGCCGTAAAACCCAAATGATCGATCTAACAATTTATTCTCCTGTCCATTCCCGATCTTCTAGTTCCTTTTGAGGGAGTAACAATGTCGCTTCGATTTCTTCCCGAATTGCTGCCGTGACTTCGCAGTTACTATTCAAGCAATCTACTAGGAGCTGATTGGCATCGTAATAGCGTTGCAGCACTTGCTGTTGCTCGGGGCTAAACTGCCACTTGTGATCGATCTTGCGATAGTGCGCGATCGCTACCTTTAGCTGTGCTGCCCAAGCTGTATGATGAGCCTGCCACCATTCCTGCCAACGTTCTGGACTTTGATCGGAATTGGGTAATTGCGCCTGAAGTTGTTGCAAAGATTTTTGGAAGCCCGCATCAATCACCATACCAAGAATATTGCTGAGCGCATCACCACAGGCATGAGCGTAGGCAAAATCTGCACTTTGGTCGATCGCACAAGAACTCAGCAAATCATCCAAGGCCACATCAAAAAACATCCCCTGATCGAGGGTACAGGCAAGGGCAAAGTCAGATGCGATGTGAGGCGTGCGAGCGAGGGCAAGGTAAAAAGCTCTAATCGTGGCATCTTTTTCGACGGGGGTAATTTGCGTTTTTTGGCTTCCCCACTTCAAAAATTCTTGTAGATAGGGGTCTTGAGCAACTAAGGCATCAATTTGTTGTTTCATCAACTGTACCAACGAATCTGCACTTCGCAACATCGAAGCCGTTAATAAAAAGACTTCGCGCCAATGCGGATCTTCGATATGCTTGACTAACCCTCCCAGTGCTTGCTCTAATGACCGTAGGTTATGACTGGCAACAATTTTGCGAGCCGTAAAGTATTCTTGAAATGCTAGAGAAGAGAACGAAAAAATTCCGCGCGCCCGTTCTGTGAGCAACCCATGTTGTGCCTCAATCGATTTCAGCATGGCTTCGCTTTCGAGTTGGAGTTCCTCTGCCTCCAAGGTCTCGCCTGGCAAATGTCGCAAATAATCTCCAATATATTGCTCGATCGTGCGTTGCTCAAAAAAATACTGCCCCCGCTCAAAGGTAACTGCGGCAAGTTGACTCAGCAGCTTCTGTTTTTGGGGCAATAAAAACCCTCGATAGACATCATCCCGTGCAATGCCTTTAGCTTCATCCCATTTGCCCAAAAGCAAATCTAGTCCTTGCTTGTAAAACTCTGTTCGTTTAGCAGGAAATTTAGCCTGACCGTGAAACACCCAGCAAGCGAGATGTAAAAATAGGGGTGTGACCACCAGTTGGCGCAGATGCCAATTTTCGGGTAAGTTTAGCTTCTGAATAAACACGTTCGACTGATCCCGCCCAGATTGAGCAGTTGTTTTCGTGAATGCCACAAACCACTTTTGCGCGAAGATGTTAATTTGGTCTTGGGTAAAGGGTGCAATTTCCACATCGTTAAAGCCACGCATTTGCAGCTTTTGCGCCGCAGTACGACAGGATGCCACGAACCGATTTCTGTGATACTTATCCGAGAACTTGCGAATCTCTCTAAGCACTGCTGTGCTGTCTTGATTTAATACTTCATCCATGCCGTCCAACAATAGCAGCACCCTACCTGCTTGCAATAAAGTTTCAATCGCCGATAGATTGGAAACACCTGAAGCAAGAAATGCCTGACGAATGTAATCTAAAAGGCTGAACTTGCCATTCTCTCTAGATTCTTCGGCAAAATCTCTCAATAGGATAAAGATCGGAATTTGATGTGCGGCAAATTTGCCTCGGTTACACTGAATCGCAAGATATTGCAGAAATGTCGTTTTGCCTACACCGGGTTTACCTAGCACTCTGAGCTTTGAGTAGGTTTCGACTGCCTGCATTCCCGATACTTGCTTTAGATCGACGGCTCCCAAACCAACGCGATCGAATGCCTCAGGTCCTAGACTTTGCAGTTCGGCAATCTCAAACCACTGTCGGCTGGCAATCTCTTCCAAAATATTCACATCTACATAGATATCATCAATGCTGACAGGACGGTTGATGTCTAATAATTGCAAGATGCCGCACTGGGTCTGAATGGTTTCTCGATATTGCGATCGCACCTGCTCTACAAGAGTGTCAATATCGGGAGGAGCCGCTTCAGCGGCTCCTCCGGGTTCGGGAAATTCTGCGGGTGGATCGATCGCAATCTCTCGCCAGTCTAAATCTAAGATCGAACAGATTTCCATAAAGATATGGCGATCGACGGGTTGTCCTGTGAAAAATCTCCATATTGGCTGTCGCGTCTTTAAGTTCACCTCTCCTGCCAAATTTTCCTGCGTCCATCCTTTCAGCCCAAACGCGCGTTTAGCCTGTTGAATTCCGGGAAGAGAAGCCTGTAACGATCGCTTGACCATAAAATAAGAAGCTCATAAATAGGACTTGATATTTAAACTTTTATTAACATGACTCATTTTGGGATCTCTTCTATGGTAAGTGAATTTGCACGAATGAAATAATACAAAATCTAGCGAAAATGCTTTAATTTCGGGCTGTTTGAATTTAAATCAAACATTAAATCAAACATTTCAGTTGCAAACATAGAAGTAAATATACCTATGCTAGGCACTCCTGAATAACCTGAGTTCGCAAAGTTTTGTAACGAATTCAATCAAAAAAGATTTTTTATTCAGTCGAAAATTTATTAAAGTCAGAGTTTACGGACAACTTTCTCTTCCTCAACGCTAACTTCACTAGAAAGCAGTAAGAAAAAACGCGATCAGGGGATGGATCTCCGCAACTGTTTGCATTTAGTAGGGGCAATTCATATTGCCCCTACTAAATGCAAAGGAAAGAATCTCTCATGTATCGAATAGGATCGCTATATGCGCGAGATCTCAAGCGCTAACTTTTGAAAATCTCCGAATGTACTATGCTAAACCGCCAAAACTAATAACACATGTATTATCTATATAAATACAAGACAAAATCTAGACCAGATTACCCCCCATAGTGCAACGATCTCAAACAAAAGGTTGAATCCACCCCACAACACGATAGAATTCCCCTTGCTTAGCTTCTTCTAAAGCTTCCACTCGATAGCGAAGACCTTCTTATCGTAGATTTGTAGGAAACTGAACGTTCCAGTCTGAATGATATTCAGGAGAAAGCGATCGCCACCATGATGAAGGATAAAGCTCATAACTTAGACCTCCTAGAATTTCTGTACTAAGGTCAAATGGCTGGGGTCGCGTTTTGTCAACCTGTGACCAATGCGATCGCACCCGTTGCCTGTTCGATCCAATGCGATACCCAACTGGGCTGCAAGCCTAAAATCACAATTACCAATGCCAGCAAAACCGCAGGAGCGCGATCTTGCCATAGGGAGGGTGGCAAATTAATCATTTGACCCGTAGATGCTTCACCAGATTTGATCGGCGTTTCACCTTCTTTGTAATTCTTATTGACAGATAGGCGACCGAAAAATGCTTGGTCGATCAAAATCAAGAAATATACTGCGGTTAGACCTGTACCGATCATGCAAAGGAGCGTCTGCACGGGAAACACAGGAAAACTGCCTCTAAAAATCAGAAATTCAGCAATAAAGCCCACCATCCCTGGAATCCCTGCACTTGCCATCGCTGCCAAGATCATCAACGTACCTGCCACGGGTAATCCGCGTTCGGGGTTGAGCAGTCCATTCAGGGCATCGAGATTGCGCGTTCCAGCCTTGGCATAAACCACACCAACCACCAAAAACAGCAAAGCCGAAATTAAGCCGTGACTGACCATCTGGAAGGTTGCACCTAGCAAAGACAGGGGTGTTGCTGCTGCCATACCCAACAAAATATAGCCCATGTGACCGACCGAACTATAGGCAACCATTTTCTTCATATCCCGTTGCGTGATTGCGGTCAGACAACCATAGAGCACGCTCACTACCGCCCAAGTTGCCAACCAAGGAGCCAAGACTTTCCATGCATCTGGGAAAAGACCTAAGCCAAATCGCAACAGTCCGTAGGTTCCTAACTTTAACAGCACCCCTGCTAACAGGGTGGAAATCGGTGTGGAAGCCTCAACGTGGGCATCAGGTAGCCAAGTATGGAAAGGAACGAGGGGGATTTTAATACCAAAGCCCAACAACAACAGAATTAATAGAACTCCTTGAATATTGACGGGAAGCGTTTGCGATCGCAACACCTCAAAATCAAAGCTAATGCCCGAACTCAAGCCTGCGGTTGCCAAACTAGAAGCACCAAAGAAAGCCAGTAAGAGCAAAATCCCTGAGATTGCCGTGTAAATCAGAAACTTCATCGCGGCATAGGCACGACGTTCGCCGCCCCAAATCGCAATCAATAAATATAAGGGAATCAATTCCACTTCATAAAACAGGAAGAAGAGCAGGAGGTTTTGGGATAAGAAAGCCCCAGACACGACTCCACTCAGCAAAAGTAGTAGGGGATAGTAAAACATCGGTCGCTTGACATCACCGCTGCTAAAAATGGCAATACATACCAGAAAGCTATTCAGCAGTACAAGCGGTAAAGACAAGCCATCTATCCCGAGCTGATAGGTCAAGCCGATCGCATCCAACCAAGCCAAAGATTCCTTGAGCTGCATGCCAGGATTGCTCGGATCGAACTTCAGCAGCAGCAAAGCTGTCCATCCTAATGTTAGAAGACCAACGATTAAAGCAATGGAACGAAATTGCTTAGGAGGGAGTAAATTCCCCAAGAGCACCATTAAGACTGCGCCAGCGATCGGCATCCAAATCAGCGTACTTAACATGATTTATCTCGAACTTGAACCTATGAAGTGGAATGAAAAAGAGGAGGAATGAGAAGTAGTTAGCGCAAGCTTAAGAAAGCCGCCACAACCACAAGCATGGTGCCGAGCAAAATTGTGAAAATATATTGCTGCGATCGCCCTGTGATCGTGTATCTGAGACTCTCTCCACTAAAGATGGAAGCCAGCCCTAAAAAGTTGACTGCCCCATCGACTAAATAGCGATCGATCCAGCCCAAGGCTTTAGAACTTTTTGCCACCACAAAAACCGCACTGACTCTATAGAGGTCTTGAACGTAGAGGTCATTCGCAAAAAAGTTCGCGATCGGTCTTTGAAATTGGGTGACCAGTTTGGGGGGTAAAGAAACGGTACTACCCATTTCGTATTGATTGATGTAGCTTCTGGCGGCGCTAAAACATCCCACGATGCCCGAACCAACCACAAGAGCGACGGCAGGCAGGTCTACGGATGCCCGATCGATCGCAAGGTTCCAAGAGAATAGTAGCCAAGGCACAAGCAAAGCGAGGATTGTTAGTGACACCATGGGAAAAGCTACTGACCATAGCACTTCTGGGGCACGACGAGTTTTAGGTTTGGGTGGGCCGAGAAATACTAAACCGAAAATGCGGGTTAACCCATAGGCTGTGATGCCATTCACCAAAAGCAATACCAGCACTAACAGAGGGTGAGAATCCCAAAAAGCTTCGACCCATTGCAGCATCGTCCAGAAATTGCCAAGCGGGAATATGGCGACAAGGCTAAAAGAACCAACCAAAAAGGCAATTGTAGTTGCAGGCATCCTCGACCAAAGACCACCCATTTCTGTGAGATCTTGGGTTATTACGGTCATCATTACCGAACCGCTACTCATAAATATAAGAGACTTGGCGATCGCGTGGGTAAACAAAAAGCAGAGGGCGATATCGGTTTGCTGCATCCCTACCGCAATAAATACCAAGCCCAAATGGGCGCTAGTGGAATGGGATAAGGCACGTTTTAGATCGATCTGGGCGATCGCCACCACAGATGCGCCTACAGCCGTGATCGCACCAATCATCACCAAGGTCGAGGAGGCAAAGGGTGACAGTTCCAGCAAAGGCTGGAGTTTGATCAGCACGTAAGCACCCGAAGCCACCACCACTGAATTCCGTAAAATCGAAGCTGGGTTGGGGCCTTCCATGGCTTCATCTAGCCAGAGGTGTAGGGGGACTTGAGCGCATTTCCCTGTAGGCCCCGCGATCAGCGCTAGACCCAATAAAGCCGCAAATTGGGGATGGTTGGCAAAATAATCAATGGTTGGTTGAGACTCTGCCCATACCTTTAGATCGGAAAAATTCAGGCTACCCGTTAGGCTAGACAGTGCCACCACACCCATGAGCAAAAACAAATCGCCCACCCGTTTTGTCCAAAATGCGTCACGGGCGGCGGTGACCACGAGGGGTTGGGCATACCAAAAGCCCACCAGCAAATAGGTTGAGAGCGTCAGCAATTCTAGCAAGGCATAGCTAAAAAATAGCGAATCGCTAAAGGCAATACCGCTCATCGCTCCTTCAAAAAAGCCCATCAGGGCAAAAAACCTAGCGATCGCCCAGTCGGTTTCCATATAGCCGATCGCATAGACTTGGGCAATCAAGCTGATCGCACCGACTAAAACCGCTGCCCCTGCACTCACAGGCGACAGGTCTAAGGAAAAGCTGAGGCTCAGATCGTATGCCTGAAACCAAGTAAACGACGACTGTTGTGGTGGTAGCCCCCAGACTGCATGCAACACAAAAATGCTATGTACGACTGAGAGTATCGTCATTAATAAATTAATATAGGCGGCAGGACGAGGACCTGTGCGAGTTACTATACCTACTGCCCAAGGTAAAGTTAAAACTGCACCCAGCAACCCATAAAAAGGAACCAGCCAAACAGTTTCTACAAACATTTATAGACTTTTCGTTATAGATTTTAAAGATTTTATTTAATCAAACATCAGCTTACAACAAAACATAGGACGCAATTTTGAGCAGGCAATCTCACCTTACCGAATACCTTTGGTAAGCTATACCTATCGCACATGGAGTACGGTTATGACTCTTGTAAAACCCCATCATCTAACGCTGTACAACACTGACTATCTGCAATGGATCGAGTCAACCCTAGAGAAATTACAGAATCAAGACTATAAGCATATAGATTGGGAAAATTTGGTTGAAGAGATTCGAGATATGGGGAAGAGCGAACGCAGAAGCCTAGAAAGTAATTTAATCGTGATTCTTTTGCATTTACTCAAATGGCAATACCAACCCGAACGCAGAAGTGGAAGTTGGGAAAGCAGCGCGATCGAACACCGCCGACGCATCAAAAAATCTTTACAAGAATCTCCTAGCCTCAAGCCTTATCTGACCAGTATCTTGCCTGAGTGCTATGCCGAGTCATTAAAACAAGCAAAAGCCGAGACTGGCTTACCGATCGCCACATTCCCAGCAGAATGTCCCTATGACTTATTCACAGAGATCATGAATGACGAGTTTTTACCTGTTTAAAAATAACCTTGATCGTGCGATCGCTTGCTACCCAAAACTTTTAAGGAAAGAAAATTATGAAACTCGGTTATACGATCCTGTATGTCAAAGACGTTGCGGAGTCGGTGGCATTTTACGAACGAGCCTTTGGATTGACAAGGCGATTTGTCGATGAAAGCGGTCAATACGCCGAGATGGAAACGGGGAATACCACCCTTTCTTTTGCCGCCAACAAATTAGCGAAGTCCAATCTTCCCTCAGGGTTTCAAGAAAATAACTTGTCTAGCTTACCTGCGGGCATTGAAATTGGCTTAGTCACCGAAGATGTTCCTACTGCGTTTACGATCGCTGTAGAAGCGGGTGCGATCGCCGTTGCCGAGCCAAAGGTCAAACCTTGGGGACAAACGGTTGCCTATGTGCGCGATCGCGATGGAATTCTAGTTGAGATTTGCAGCCCAATCTAGAAAAAGCAGGGAGAATTCAAGATATCCCCTCGCGATTTCTGATGGAGCGCCATTTTCAAGAAGCGATCGCCCTCGAAAACTCCAAACTCGCTACATGCCTATCTGTAGAGATCCTCAGTCAAACTGGTATAACGCATCCTAACTGGTATATGACAAATGCAAACGAATTATCGATAGAAGAGATTGTAAAAAAACTGGCGGAAGATTTATCAGATATTCCTTTTGAAGCAATAAAGTTATCAGATCGCCTCATTAAGGATCTAAAAATAGATGGAGACGATCTAAGTTTTGTATTTATTCCAGAACTTGAATTGAAATTGTCTTTGAAAGTCCCAACTCAAGAATGGAGTAAGGTTTATACCATTGAAGATGTAATCAATTTATTGCAAAAGCACACTCAATGAGATGAAAACTATCGATATGCTTATAGTCGATTATGTGATGGATGTATTTAAGAATCTCTGGAGAGCGTAGGATACATGTATAAAATGCAACGCATCAAATAAATCTACACTGCCCAGTCAAGAACTTTGACAAAACTCTGGCTAATGCCGAAGCGCATGGCGGCAGCTTGACTAAAATACTAAATGGGTTCTATACAGATTAACCAGCGATCGCAATATCTCAACGATGAAATGTCCTACTTGCGCGGCTACAGAGATTATTAAAAATGGGTGGTATCGCGATCGACAGCGCTATCGCTGTAAAACTTGCGGCTATCGTTTTATCGAATCCCCCCTAAAGAAATCCCAGAAAAATTCTAAACCCGCCCCAAAAACAGTTCCCAAAGAAACAGCAGATCCAGATCAGATCGCAGCGCTTACCCAAGAGTGTCTTAGACTTAGGCAAGAATTAGAAACGCAAAGCGATCGCCTCCAACGCGACCATCAGCAAAATACGTTTCGGCTTTTGCAGTCTTTGTTAACGCAATATCGAAGCGTGCAGCAAATGATTCGCAGCAACCCCAATCTACCCGCCCAAAATCTCATCGCCTTGTTTACTCCTCTCGATAATCTCATGCAAAACTGGGGATATATCCCGATTGGCGAACCTTGGCAACAGGTTCCTTTTAATCCCCAACACCATCAGGGCGATCGCCCCGATCTGACCCCTGGAGAACCCGTGTATATTCGATTTATTGGCTATCAAGTTCCCGATCTGAGTGGTAATGTGGTGGAACAGATTCTAGTTCCCGCCAAAGTCAGCCGCACCTTACCTGCGATCGCTACAGGTGCATCGTCATGACCGTTGTTGCCATTGATTTTGGAACGAGTAATACGGCGATCGCCACCTTCGATCCTGTCACGAATACCCCCAGAACCGTGCGGTTTCCCCAGATATCGCGCTGCTTTGAGTCACCCCAAGGACAGGTGTATGTCGTGCCGAGTCTCGTATTCGTGCAAAGTCCAGATTCCTATGTTTTTGGCGAACAGGTGCGATCGCAACGGTTAGGATTTGCCCAACCCCACAGATTTTTTCAGGCCTTTAAACGGGATATGGCAGCGGACTTCCGCCCACCCTCGCGTTCGATCGACGGCGTGCCCTACGATGCCGAAGCGATCGCCGATATTTTTATCACCTCCCTTTGGCAACAGCTAGCGCTGCAAAGAATTCAGCCGACGCAACTGATTTTCACAGTGCCAGTGGGCGCATTTGAGTCCTATGTCGATTGGTTTCGCGACTTGGCAAAGCGGCTTATCCTTCCGCCCATGAAAATTGTCGATGAGTCTACGGCGGCGGCACTGGGGTATGCCGTGCAGAAAATGGGAGCAGTCGTCTTGGTGATTGACTTTGGCGGCGGCACACTCGATATCAGCCTGGTTCGCACGGTCGCGCCGAATTCCTTAAAGCCCGCGATCAAAGCTGAGGTACTGGCGAAGTCCGATGCCTTCATTGGCGGTATTGATGTGGATACTTGGATTGCTGAATACTGGTTGCGATCGCGTGGAGAATCCCGAAACACGATTGGCGAAATCGGCTGGCTCAATCTATTGGAACTTGCGGAACGAATTAAGGTTCAGCTTTCCCAAGTGGATGAAGCGAAGGAGAGTTGGTTTGATGATGAAAACTTTATTGCCTACGAACTCAGCCTCCATCGAGACCAACTAGCAGAGATTTTAGAATCGCATCAGCTTCTAGAACAACTGCGACAGGCAATCGATGAGGTTTTGGCGATCGCTCTCAATAAAGGCATCAACAAGGCAGCGATCGAACAGGTGCTTTTGGTGGGCGGAAGTTGTCTGCTACCTGCGGTACAACAGTTGGTGGTTTCTTATTTTGGGCGAACCAAAGTCAAGTTAGACAAAACCTTTGAGGCGGTGGCGCATGGAGCTTTGCTGCTGGGTCAAGCTATCACCGTGGATGACTATCTGCGGCATGGGTACGCCATTCGGCTGTGGGAACCCTATGTACGTCAATATTCGTTTTTTACTTTGTTTGAGAAAGGGACTAAATATCCCTGTCAACGATTAGAACCCTTAACCCTACAGGTAGCAACCGAGGGACAACGGGAGATTCGCCTCGATATTGGCGAGGTTGCCGACACGACCCAAGCTGAAGTTACCTATGATGCCAAGGGTAGGATGACTAGTAGCTTGATCCACAAGCAATCCGATTTCCGATCGCTTGCCGATCTAGCAAAATCAAAGGGGCAAGCCCAAACAGACATCTGTGTCGCTCACCTCGATCCGCCCGGACAAACGGGTATGGATAGAATCAGCGTAGAATTTGAGGTAAACGAACAGCGAATTTTGCTGGCGACGGTCAAAGATCTATTGACGGAAAAAATACTGGTCGATCGCGTGGCGATCGCAAAATTGGAATAAACAGAAAATCATCAAATCCTAAACAATACTAAACAGTAACGATTTTTCTTCGATAAGTTTTGTAGAATTTAAAGAGACTAGTTTCGTAACTCCTAGTTTCTTACTAAAAGTCAAAATTAGGCATTCCCTGTGACCTCAACTCGCGCCAGAAATTCTCGGTTAATGATTGTTGTTCTACCCAATGAAACAGCAGCATTTGAGGCTTATCGTTTTCTGCAAAGTCATGGAATTTCGCCCGAAAATCTTGCCCTTGTCGGCAAAGGCTATAGCAGCCCCGATAGCGTGGGACTAATCGAACCCAAACGCATGGCTTGGCGATATGCCAAATTAGGGATGATTATCCTTGCGGCTGCCACTGCTTTTATTGGCATTGGCATTCAACTGGCGATCAATATCCGCATACCCGAGCTGAATTGGTTTCAGTCACTGCTAGCGGTGGCGATCGCTTCGGGGATCGTTGGTGGTTTACTCGGAATTCTTATAGGCAGTATTTACGGACTCTTTTTTAAGAGCAGTACCTCGATCGCCTGTCGCAATTGCCTGCGTCAAGGTCAATACCTACTCATGCTTGAAGGTTCTGAAACCTTAACCCGAAGAGGCAGAGAAATTCTCAATAGTTACTCTGCCAATCCTCGGTAATTCATCAAAGATTCGTCAAGAATCCATTAAGGCTGAGAATAGGCTAGTAATGTGCCGTCTTGCCCCAAGATAAACCCGCGATCGCGTCCAAAGAAATAGATACGATAAAAGTTAGCGCCAATGTTTTTGGTAGATTCGTCCCTCTGCCATGTCTTGCCTTGGTCTTGGCTGTGCAGCAATCTGGAACTACCCCCTGTTACCCAAATATTTTCCTCATCTTGGTAGACCAAATCGAGTAACCCTAGACCATTTGCAGCTTTTGGAGCTAATGCCTTTTGCCATTTTTCTAGCGTGCCAACCTCGCTAAACTGCATCACGCCTCCCCGATTCAGCATCCATGTGCGTCCGTCGGGGGCATAGCCCATATTTTGAACTCGTCGAGAGCTATTACGGTTATGCTGCGTCCAAGCCTGTTCGCCGGGCGACCAAGTTGAGTAAAAGTTGCCCTTGGCTGAAACTGCAATATATCTACCGTCATCATTACGATAGAGGTTCCGCACCGCCCCCACTGCCTGAGTTACCAGTGCTTTCCAGTTTTGTCCGCTATCATCGGTGCGATAGATTGCACCGATATCTGTAGCCATTTCTGCTGATTTAGGCGCTAGGGCTTTTACCAAGGTGGGTTCACCGGGTAGCTTGGAACTCAACCCAATGCGCGACCACGATTGCCCGCCATCTTCTGTATGTAAGAGCAATGCTGGTTTTCCCGCAATCCAACCTTCATTCCCTGTAAAGCTAACAGACACAAACCGATAGGCATTATCACCTAAATCTAATTTTTGGGGCTGCCAAGTTTTTCCTGCATCGTGCGTCTCTAGCAAGGTGGCATCTGTACCAACGAGCCAACCATGGTTGGGATCGGTATTGCTAAAGGTCATATCGAGCAATGTTGATTTAGTGGGCAGTTCTACTTGCTGCCACGTACCTGACTCAGATGCGGCTACTGCCTCTACGCCTGTACTTACAGTTGCAGTTACACTCACGCAAAACAGCACTACGCACGCAAGTAGGAATGCAAATACGCGCTTTATCTTTTTGTTCACCAGGAAATTCCTAAAAATAACTAAAAAACAGACCTTTACTAAGCTATCAAAAGCGATCGACAAGTTATGAAAATTTTTGAATTGAGCTTTTTAATTGAAATTAATTGAAATGATTAATCCAGTGCATACAAACTCATAAAGAAAATGAAAGCTAAGGCTAAAGCGCCAAAAATCAACAAATTCTTTTGCGCTGGCGTCATCACGTTAACCCCAAGCCCATAGCCAAGGTTTTCGCTAAATCCTGATGGCTTATTGGGTAAGCCAATATCGGAAAATTTATCTTTGCGCGCCGTACAGACAGGGCATCGCCAGTCCTTAGGTAACTGTTCAAAGGGAGTGCCAGCAGAAATCCCCCGTTTTTGATCGCCTGAAGCAGGTTCGTAAACATAGCCACAAGATTTACACTCATAAAGGTGCGAGGGCTCGATCGCTGGGGTCGTAACAGGTGCTGTAGTTTCTGTGTTAGCGGCGCGATCTGCATCTAGATTTAGCTCTGAGTCTGCCTCTGAACTGGTTATTTGAGTATCCATAACTTTGTCAACATTCGTTTTCGATCGGCTATTCTGTTAAAAATTATTACACTTTTTAGCAATCTTTTGTCGATTGGGTGTGTCAAGTGGACTTAGAATAATTCTGCTGAGACTATTTCGCTGATTCCAATTTGTAGAACTAGTATGTCTTCATGGATAGGAGTCGTGAATTCCCTATAACTATATAGCTGTATAGTTTTCTTAACCCGAAATCTCAATTGTTTCGTTGCTTTCGGTAATAAATTCGTTCTCAATCTTGAATATAAGCATCTACATCACCCGTGTTTCATAATCCAGCCGACTTTGAATTTGTGTCTGCCCTAGAAGCCAATTGGCAAACGATTAGACAAGAGATAGAGCAGGTCAACCAGCGTGATTTTATCGAATGGCCCGAAAAGCATCTTTATGGAAAAGGCTGGGACGTGTTCGGACTCTATGCTTTTGGGATGAAATTGGGTAAAAACTGCGCTTTATGCCCTGA
Source organism: Tumidithrix elongata BACA0141 (assembly GCF_036349135.1). Lineage (NCBI taxonomy): Bacteria > Bacillati > Cyanobacteriota > Cyanophyceae > Pseudanabaenales > Pseudanabaenaceae > Tumidithrix > Tumidithrix elongata. The sequence goes on along the minus strand of NZ_JAZBJZ010000061.1, from coordinate 8,675 downwards.
GACCACCAAACTGGTTGAGACAATCCCCGGCATGGTGACAGCGGGATTTTCCTCTTTAGTACCCGGTACCCATATCGCACCGCACACGGGCTATCCCGATGGCGTCTTGCGTTGTCATTTAGGACTGATGGGCTGTGGTGATGGTTGTGGGTTGCGTGTAGGCGATCGCACCGAGCACTGGACAGAGGGCAAATGTTTAGTATTTGACGACACCACCGAGCATGAAGCTTGGAATCGCGGCGATCGCACCCGAATTGTGCTTTTGCTAGATTTCAAATACCCCTTAATTGAGCCACAAAAATCTCAGAATGACAAAAATGAGGAGCAAAGTGGTGGTTTTTGGCAGAATCTCAAACAAAAGTTCTCTTTACGCTAGTTTTTGCGGATTTAGACTATAAAAGCTTTCTTATTCAAGTTAGAATCCTAGAATATTGCAATCCCTAGTTTCTTGCTCTTGAAAATCACATAAAAATAACAGAAAGCTCAAGTACGGAATGAATGCCTCATTTGTAGCTTACTTCGTCGCGATCGCAGGGACATTCCTTGTCTCTAGTGGTCTATTCGCAATTTGGGCTGTTTTTCTTCACCGACGGACTCAAAACCGCATTCGCCAACTAGAGGAAGCCAACTTAGAATATCAACGTCAACTCAATCGCGAACTAGAGCAGCGCGTGGCACTGCGCACAGCCGAACTAGAGGCGGTAAATCGAGAACTTGATGCCTTTTCCTATTCGGTTTCCCACGATTTAAGCGCTCCTTTACGACATATTCAAGGATTTATTACAGCACTCAAACAAAAGCTAGAAGACACTGCGGCGATCGAAGAACCTAAAGTTGCACATTACTTAGATGTCATCCAAAAAAGCAGCGAAAAAATGGGTGAGTTGATCGATCGCTTATTAATGCTGTCCCAATGGAACCGACATCCCATCCATTTCAATCCTGTGGATTTGCGGCAACTGGTCGATCTCGCGATCGCACTGATCGAGATTCCGCATACCAAATCTGCACAGAATTCTGTGCAGAATGTTGAATTTACGATTGGGGAGCTACCAACAATTCAAGGCGATCGGGTTTTGTTGCAGCAGGTATTTTGCAATCTGATCGATAATGCCGTGAAATTTAGTCGCGATCGCTACCCAGCCAAAATTGAGGTTGGCATGCTGCCCGATCGTACAGTTTTCATTCGTGACAATGGCGTAGGTTTTGAGATGCAATATGCAGATCGATTATTTGGTGCATTTCAAAGGTTGCATTCCGAGCAAGCGTTTGAAGGAACTGGAATCGGATTGGCTTTAGTCCATCGCATTATCACCCGCCATCAAGGCAAGATATGGGCAGAGAGCGAACCCGATCGCGGTGCTTGCTTTTACCTTCAGTTCAATTCGCAGGATTCTTTCTAGAGAAACGTATCTTAAGTCACATAGTGTTTGTACTGAACGATCGTAAATTGTTTAAGGGGTAAAAACAAGTTTAAAAGTGTTTTTTTACTAGTTTTCTAGCTTAACAAGAGATTTCTAAACATACTGTTACTTAATTCGCGGTAAGAGCAAAACTTTGCTCAAACTCTTCATCGATCGTGCCTGCGTCTGTTGTCTTGTAGTTAGTTGAAAGCATTATGTTACAGCAGCTTTTTGGGGAACCTTTAGCACCAGAGGTAAAGCCGTCTGAGGCTTTGCGGCTGTTAATTGTAGAGCATGTTTCAGAAGACCTAGAGCTGATGCTGCTTACCTTGGAATCAGCAGGCATAAGCTTTACTTACGATAATGCCGATACCTTGGCTAAATGCCAACAACTGCTTCTGACCAATTGCTATGATGTGGTTTTGTCTGATTACCGATTACCGCAGTTTAATGCGATCGCTGTCTTGACCGCCCTCAAACAGTCAAAACAAGATATTCCCTTCATCTTAGTAACTGGAACTTTGGGCGAAGAGGCAGCCGTTGCCTCGATCAAAGCTGGGGTAACTGATTATGTGTTAAAAGATCGGCTGTTTCGCCTTCCCAGTGTTTTAGAGCGCGGTTTGAAAGAATTTGCCTTGCGTCGCCAGCAACAAGCAACTACTCATAAAATTCAACAGCAAATCCTGCGAGAAGCTTTGCTAAGCCGTATTGTCCAAGCCATGCGGGGGACATTGATTTTAGATGAAATTTTGCAAATCACAGTCGATCGATTGCATGCTGCTTTAAGTGTCGATCGCAGCTTTATTTTTTTAGCCGATGCAAATCAGCGCACCCATGTGAGTTACCTGAGTCAGGCAACGGTCGATCGCCTGAGCTTGCTCAATATAGAATGTCCGTTTTGCGCGCATTTTCAAGATCGGCTTGCTAACGGTGAAATCGTAGTCTTGGCAGAGATTTCAAACGATTTGCCCCAAATATTGCAACAAACAAGCGCACAACTTGCCATTCGCTCTCTCCTGATCGTTCCTTTGCTGTATCAGCAAACGTATATTGGTGGGATCGCGCTACACCAAAGCGATCGCCAACGGCAATGGACAGAGGATGAAATTTCGCTGGTCAAATCCGTTGCCGATCAATGCGCGATCGCCCTACATCAGTCAGAACTCTACAACAGTGCCCAAGCAGAATTGGCAGAACGGAAGCGGATCGAGCATGAACTGCGCCAAAGTGAGGAACGTTTCCGTAGTGCGATCGAGAATATGCCTGTAATGATGTCAGCTATCAATACCTCAGGTAATATTAGTACCTGGAATCAAGAGTGCGAGAGAGTAACAGGCTTTAGCGCTGCTGAGATTGTCGATAATCCTGAAGCCTTTGCCTTGCTTTATCCCGATCCGATCTATCGCCAACAGTTGCTCGCAGCATGGGCAGAAAGGGGAAACAACTACCGCGAGTGGGAATGGGAAACGACTTGCAAAGATGGCACGGTAAAAACCCTCTCATGGTCAAATATCTCGGAGAAATTCCCCATTCCCCATTGGATGTCTTGGGGCGTTGCCGTCGATGTCAGCCCGCGCATTCATGCTGAAAAACAACTGCGCGTCAATGCCTTTTACGATCGCTTAACGGGTCTGCCCAATCGCGCCTTATTTTTAGATCGCTTAGAACATGCTCTAGGGCGATCGCAAAGGCAAGAACAGTGTCCTCTGGCAGTTTTATGTTTGGATATCGATCGCTTTAAGATCGTCAACGATAGTTTGGGGCATTTGGCGGGCGATCAGCTTTTGTGTAAAATTGCCCGACGCTTAGAAAATTGCATCCGCATCGGCGATACGATTGCCCGTCTCAGTGGCGACGAGTTTGGCATTCTTTTAGAAGACGTTACAGGTATTGATACGGCGATTCAAATTTCAGATCGCATCCACCAAGAACTGACGCTGCCCATGCTTTTAGATGGGCATGAAGTATTTGTTTCCGTCAGTATTGGGATTGCCATGACAGCCAAAGACACGATCAGACCCGAACATCTGCTGCGTAATGCCGACACAGCCATGTATAAAGCCAAAGAGCATGGCAGAGCGCGATACGAAATCTTTGCGACTTCGATGTATACCCACGCGCTCGATCGGCTCAAGGTAGAAAATGAATTGCGGCGGGCAATCGAGCGTCAAGAGCTTGTGGTTTACTATCAACCAATTGTGGCATTGACTTCAGGAGCTTTGCAAGGATTTGAGGCATTGGTGCGGTGGCAACACCCCATTCGCGGATTGCTTTCTCCATCAGAGTTTATTCCGATCGCTGAAGAAACAGGCTTAATCACAGGCATCGATCGCTGGGTACTCCTGCAAGCTTGCCAACAGTTAAAGCGTTGGCAACAGCAATTTTCAAGCCTACCGCCCTTGGTCATGAGTGTAAATTTGTCAGCGCGGCAGTTTTCTCAGCCGAGTTTAATCGAGCAAATCGATCAAATTTTGCAAATTACCTCTGTACGGGGCAATTCTCTAAAAATCGAAGTCACTGAAACTGCGATCATCAAAAAACCCGAGCTAGCCAAGATCGCTCTCCAACAGCTACGCGATCGCCAAATCTGTGTTTGCCTAGATGATTTTGGTACGGGTTATTCATCCCTGAGCTATCTGCATCAATTTCCCGTCGATACGCTCAAGATCGATCGCTCCTTTATCAGCAGCATGGATCGAGAAAGCGGCAACTACGAAATTGTTAGGGCAATTATCAATCTTGGCTTAAATCTAGCGATCGACGTGATTGCTGAGGGTATAGAAACTCCCTCGCAAAAGCTTTTACTGACAGAATTAGGATGTCAATCTGGACAAGGCTACCTATTCTCTCGACCGATGGAGCCTACTGTTGCTGCCAACTTAATTGCACATCAACAATATTGGGTAGCTTAGATCGATTCTTACTGGAATTTGTATAACCCGTTATAGATCGGTAAGTAATTTTACTTATATACTATATGCGGCAAATTTTTTTGCACAAATTCTATCTGTAGACTAAATCCCCAAAACATGAATTTAGAGCGATAAATACAGGGGGAATTCATGGATTACCCGCTCGTTTGTTTCTCTAAAGGCAAAATATCTGAAACTCAATGTAACTTTTTCTTATGGTTCCTTTAAACTTTTCCTAACAATTGCTTGGTAGTTTTTGTAACACAAACTCTAAATTACTAAATTTGTCTTCAAAAAGATTTATGTGTAAATCTTACGTTTGACAAGGCTTGTTAAGAATTTGTCTCAACCTAGCCATCTTAATGTTTTCTTAAGTAAGGGTTAAAAGCTTGATGCTACTAAGAATTGACTGCATAATTTCTAATCAAAACTAACATGGGGATCGCTTTTGTGGCAATGATCCCCATGTTTTTCGGCTATAGTAGAATTCATATACTAAAGTCATGCAACTGTTAATTCGACAAGAGGATAAACCACAGGTTTAGAAATTGTTTTGTAGGATACGTTGACCTCTAGATTCGAGCAAAAACAAAAAACCTTTAACTTACACGATCTTTTATTAACTTTGGTTGAGGGTTTTAAAAATGGGTTGTCTTGGTCGATGCTTTTTGCAATGTACTCGGGGATCGATTTTCATCACTTGATTGGATGATTTAAAACTTTAATAAACGCTTTTAATTAATTATTTTTTAGGTTTAGACGCTATGGCTATGATTCAAACGGTGCGATGCCCCAATTGCGGTTCTTTGGCTGAAAGGCATCATCATGCCTTATTAGCCCAAGTAAGGACAGAGTGTGATGCCTGTGACTATTTAATGGTGATGTGTACGCGCAGTAGCCGCGTCATCGAGGCCTATGCCCCTGGGCTACCCTCAGATTATGCCTGTAATAAAAAGACCGTAGCGATCGCTTTTCATCGGATTACCGAGATTTGTCAAGAAAAGGTAATGAGTGGTGGCGAAACAGTTAAAATGGAAGCGTTAAAAATGGTTTAAAAATTCTCTATACAGTTATCTATGAGCGAACTGAAACAGTTGGGGCATGTAGCAATCTGCGTCCAAAATATATCCATAGATAACAATACGTTTGAGTTTCTTTACGAGCCAGTTCATAAGGATAAAGAGTGATGGGCACGCGCACCAATTCTTTATTCACCGTTTATCTGTAGATGCTGAAATGGCTCCAATTTCCAAACTATTAATTGCTAATCGCGGCGAAATCGCCCTTCGGATTTTAAGGACATGTGAGGAGTTAGGGATTGCTACGGTCGCAGTGTATTCAACTGTCGATCGCCACTCTCTGCCGGTTCAACTTGCCCATGAAGCGGTTTGTATTGGGGATGCCCCCAGTAACAAGAGCTATCTCAATATCCCCAATATTATTGCGGCAGCATTAACCCACAATGCCACTGCCATTCATCCAGGCTATGGTTTTCTATCGGAAAATGCCCGATTTGCGGAAATCTGTGCCGATCACAACTTAATCTTTGTTGGTCCCAGTCCTGCGGCAATTCAGGCGATGGGAGATAAATCCACTGCCAAAAAGACGATGCAAAAGGCAGGTGTGCCGACTATTCCTGGCAGTGAGGGACTGATTGAGTCTGAGGATCAAGCGATTAAGATCGCCAGTAAGATTGGCTACCCCGTCATGATCAAAGCCACAGCAGGGGGCGGCGGTCGAGGGATGCGTTTCGTCGGTCAACCTGAGGATTTGATTCGCCTGTTAAAGGCAGCCCAAGGCGAGGCAGAGGCAGCCTTTGGCAATGCTGGCGTCTACATTGAAAAAGTGATCGAAGAACCCCGTCACATTGAAATTCAGATTTTGGCGGACAACTATGGCAATGTGATTCACTTGGGCGAGCGCGACTGTTCGATTCAACGACGACACCAAAAACTCCTAGAAGAAGCCCCCAGTGCGGCTGTCAACCCCAAGTTGCGATCGCAGATGGGTGCTGCTGCCGTGAACGCTGCCAAAGCAATTAATTATGTTGGTGTTGGTACGGTGGAGTTTTTGCTCGACAAATACGGCAAATTTTACTTCATGGAAATGAACACCCGCATTCAGGTGGAACATCCTGTCACCGAGATGATTACGGGCATCGATCTGATTGCCGAGCAACTGCGCGTCGCCATGGGCGAACGACTGCGGTTAACCCAAAAAGATGTAATTTTGACCGGACATGCGATCGAATGCCGCATCAATGCCGAAGATCCCAAACATAATTTCCGTCCTCACCCTGGCAAAATTAGCGGCTATTTGCCCCCTGGCGGTCCCGGCGTGCGCATGGATTCCCATGTCTATACCGATTATGAAATTCCGCCGTACTACGATTCGCTGATCGGTAAGCTGATCGTCTGGGCAGGCGATCGCCCCTCCGCAATTTTACGCATGAAGCGGGCTCTGTATGAATGTGCGATTACAGGCGTGCCGACCACAATTGAATTTCATCAAAAAATTCTGGAAGATGAAGCCTTTAGAACGGGAAAAGTCTTTACAAACTACGTTCAACTCTTGATGGAAAGGTTAGAACAGCAGAGTAAGTTAAACAAATAACAAACTGCGATGGCGGATGTACTGGTAATTGGCGGTGGTGTCATTGGGTTGGCAACCGCCCTAGAGTTGAGACAGCGCGGCTTAACGGTAACTGTCCTAGAGCGCGATGTCTGCGGTCAGGCAGCAACTTGGGCGGCGGGGGGCATGTTAGCCCCAGAAGCAGAGCGGTTGGAAGGTGACCTGCGCGAGCTAGGGATTCGCAGCCGATCGCTCTATGCCGAGTGGATTCGTAAGATCGTGCACCTAACGGGGCAGTCTTGTGGCTATTGGTGCTGCGGCATTTTATCGCCGATTTCCTGCTCAGATGCTGATGCTGAGACTGTTAAGGAGCATCCCAAATATATCGATCGCGTACATCTAGATAAACGCCAATCGGGTCTGGGTGATAGCGTCTCAGGGGCTCTGTGGCTTCCCGAAGACGGACAGGTCGATAATCGCTTGCTGGCTAAAGCCTTAATCTTGGCATTGCGATCGCTAGACGTAGAAATTCTAGAAGGTACCTCGGTCGATCGCATCGTCACCCAAGGCGACCGAGTTTTGCACCTAGAGACTAGTCGGGGCAAACTCAAAGCCGAGCATTACTTGCTGGCAACGGGAGCTTGGGCAAGATCGTTACTGCCCTTACCCATCTCACCCCGCAAGGGGCAAATGTTGTCGGTATTTGACCCAAATCGCAGCCTGCAAACCGTAATCTTTGGCAAGAATACCTATCTCATTCCCCGTCAAGATGGCACGCTTGTGATTGGCGCAACCGTGGAAGATGTGGAATTTGCCCCCGGCAACACAGGGGCGGGTATGCATCGCCTGCTCAGCCAAGCGATCGCCCTTTACCCTGCGATCGCCGACATGACGATTCAAGAAACCTGGTGGGGGTTTCGCCCCCATGCCCCCAATGAGATTCCTATTTTGGGTGCAAGTCATTATGAAAATTTATCGCTGGCGACAGGTCATTATCGCAATGGCATTCTGTTTGCCCCGATTACGGCGCAGTTTTTAACAGACTGGATTTGCGATCGCAAAGTCGATCCATTGCTAAAAGCTTTAAGTGATTTTCGTTAGGTGATTTTGTAGGATAGTCTTGATTGTAAGTAATTGACGGAGTTAGAAGAAAATTTCATGGAAATGGAAGGTATATTACCGATCGCCTATTTGGCTACCCTGGTTGCATTATTGGGGGTACTGGCTTGGCTAATTGCGCGTCAGATTATCAAAGGTCGCCAATTAGAATCTGTAATTTCTGACTTGCAACCCAAGTTAGAAAAAGAGAAAGGCGAAGCCCAGGACTATTACGAATTAGCCAGTGTCTACCTCAAGAAAAAGCTCTATGCCAAATCGATTAGCGAGTTGCAAAAAGCCATAAAAGCGGGTGGCGAAAATATGCCCGAAATCTATAATGCGCTAGGTTACGCATATTTTGCTCAACAGCAGTTCGATCTGTCGATCAAAAATTATAAAGAGGCGATCGAGCGTCAGCCCGATTACGTGATTGCGTTAAATAATTTGGGTCATGCCTACGAAAAGAAAAAGCTACTGCCCCAAGCGATCGAAGTCTATGACAAGGCACTGTCTTTAAATCCTAAAAATGACATTGCCAAACGTCGTTTAGATTCGCTACGCAAAAGGGTTACAACAACCCCAAACAAATAAGAAAATCAGATAAAGGATTCGATTTAGTAAAACCTATCCAATTCAAATAAGTAAGTAGGCGTGAAAAAGATAGAGTATGTAAAGGAATATTAAGTGACTA
>NZ_JAZBJZ010000060.1:0-29374 GCF_036349135.1 Tumidithrix elongata BACA0141 | reverse complement strand
GATGATTCAAATCCTCCTAAAACGTCTTGCTTAACTTCTCAAACACTCTCTAAACGTAAAACCTTGAGAAGTTTAAATAAGCCTTCTCCATTAATCCCTAATGGTTGAATTTGTCCCTCTTTTTCAAAAATACGTAATGAGGAGTTCTCAGGAGAGTATATAAGGAAATTTCTTATTAGATTAAGCTTTTGATTCACAAATAAATCACCTGACAAATCTATTAAAAGTTCATGACCATCTTTTTGGTCTCTTATTCTTTCTGTAAATTCTTCGGGAGGTGAAGGCATATGAAGAATACCATTCCAGCTAGAATAAGGTTGATTATCATGCTGTAATGCCAATTCAAAGTTATTTTCTTCGTCTGACTTTAAATTTATTTTTATCTGTTTTGCAAGATTTTCTTTATCAAAAGCCGATCGCATAAATTCAGGTTCAGTAACTCTGATTCCCCTAGAATACAAAAACTCATTATCTAATTTATTGCTGGCAGCAGCAGACGCTAAAGCGATCGCTTCTAAAATATTACTTTTGCCACATCCATTCTCACCAATAAATACAGTTACCCTTCCCAAACCCAACTTTAGTTTCTGGATTGATTTGTAGTTCTCAATTTGGACTTCAGTAATCATAATTTGGTGGCATAAATGAACAGATCCCTGACTTTTTGGGCGATCGGCAAAGTTAGTCGTTAACTGTAGATCGAAAGTCGGGGATCTCGACACCTATATTTTAAGTTTTCTTGCGCCTAACTAGCTCCAATCGCTATAGTTGTCCCTGTTGTTGCATATAGCTCAACAGCCAGCTCGCAGCAGTGGCACGACGTGTTTGTCTAGGCCCAAATTCGCCAAGCTTGTAGCCTTTAAAGCCTAGGTTCTCTTTTAAAAGTTGCTTGTTTTCAGCGGGAATCGATCGCGTGAGTTGTACGTTAGGAGGACGATTTTCAATAAAATCGGGTGGTTCGGGATAGTTTTCTTGCCAAGCCTGTCCTACCAGACTGTTATCCCATTTTTGCTGAGTCTCATCGTAGCGATAGCCGAGGTAGTACCACAACAGCTTATTCACACCCGCATCATCGATCTCTTCGTGAATTATTGCCCAAATCGTATCTTTATTTAAAGTAGGGATATCTGACATAGGTTCTAGAGTAAAAAATTTGAGTTAACAAAAGAAAGCGGCTTCCCTTTGGTCAATCTGCCACCTTCTTTCTAAATAAGCACCATAGGCTCGTTGAATATTGTCCATGGTCATCACGTCTGTCGGAGAACCTTGCGCGATCAATTGACCGTTTAAAAGTAACAACTCGTCATAATTATGGAGAGCATCACCCCATTCGTGACAGCTTACCAAAAGCGTTTTTCCTTCCGCTTTTAACTCTGCATAAATTCTCAAAACCAAAGATTCTGTCTTTTTATCGATGGCATTGAGTGGTTCGTCGAGTAATAGCAAATCAGCTTGCTGTGCGATCGCGCGGGCTAAAAATACCCGTTGCTGCTGTCCACCCGATAACTGACTAATTTGGCGATCGCGCAGATCGTACATTTCTACCCGTTCGAGGGCTTCCCTGACAATTTCTTTAGACTGGCGGCTAGGACTGCGAAACCAACCTGTATGAGTAGTACGTGCCATCATCACCACATTCCAGACCGTAATTGGGTAGTCCCAATCAATCTGCGATCGCTGGGGCAAATAGGCTACCTGTTGGCGTTGCTGTTTGAGGGTCCTGCCATTAAAAAAAACAAGACCTTTAGAGGTTGGCACTAAGTCAAGCATAGCTTTTAGCAAGGTGCTCTTGCCTGCCCCATTGGGACCGATCAATCCGATTACAGAGCCTGAGGCTAATCGAAAGGAGATATCCGTAAGCGCCTGCACGCCTTGATATTGAACAGATAACTGCTGCACCTCAAGCATAAAATCGCTAAGTGACAATGATAACGGTTCTCATAGTATAGCTTGGTAGGGGATCTAGCAATCTGTTAAGCCATATTTTTAGCCAAAACCTCAGGCAAAACACTTGAATAGGCGATCGGGCGATCCTATTTTGTCGCACCCTCTTTTAAAACGGTTGATAGATGTGAATGATTCGATCGATCCAACGAAATTGGTAAGCCTCATTGGTCGCACCCCAGACCAGTTTGCCCTTAGCATCAAATCCTCGATCCCAAGTATCCATACCCTGCTTATGAAGAACAATGCGGTTTGTTATCTTTACAGCTCCCCTATGGTTACTCGGACATCCCCCTGCTTGCGTCTCACCTATATATTTCTCACCTTGAGATTTAAGGAAAACACTACATTGTGAATCGCCCAAGCTAGATAACTGAACCACTCGCTTAGCTTCTGGTTGACTGCATCGACCAATCCAATCTGTGGAATTGGGGATTTTAAAGATAGCGGATTGAATGCTGGAACCGTCGGCACTAGGAGAAATGCGAAGAAATCTCTGCCTGTAGGGTTTTGCCAAATCCTGAGACATCGCTTGTTCTTGATAGAGAAAGATAGCGGTATTGGCAGATGTGGCGTTCTCAACCCTAATTTTACAAGTGGTCATCCGAACGTTAGGAGCTTTAGGATTGATTTTGGCTTGAGCAGAAGTATCCATTGCACCGATCAAGCGCGATGCCACATCTTGCACACGTCGATCGCTGGAAACTAAATCTTGGGCGATCGCTGAGGTATTTGCAATTGCATTTACACCGAGCGCTAACGCAGTGCAGAGAAAAGCTTTACGATTCATAAAAACCTCGGAAGTGAGGATAAATTATAATTCTAGGCGATCGCGCGTTGAATAATATCCATACCTTGGCTTACCGTGCGATCGCGCCAGTTTCGATCCGCAGGAGCAAAGATTTCTTTCAAGGCTTCGCCAAAATTACGATCTTCGGATTTGGCATACCAAAATACCTGATTCTCAGCCCGCAGCATTTTGACTACCTTAAGCGTAGGATAGGTTCCAAATTCTGCTGTAAGGAAATCGTAGTCGCAGTCAGGAAATTTCGCTTTACACCATGCCCCCAAATCGCCATTCATAGGATAGGAAATTCCCTCTGTTGACCAAATTTCTAGCTTGTCAGATCCAAACTGCACTGCCAAGGCTCCAGCTTTCTCAGGCCGATCAATTTTTCCAGTGAATAGGATATAGTCTCCCCAACGCCCATAGCCCGTATGAAAATCAACATGGCAGACGCTCTCAGCTTTGCCAATCCAACGCGATAAATTTAATTCTAGAATCCTCTGCGTTTGTGCATGTGCTTGACCGCCAAAAAATAATCCTTTGGGATAATCATATTGCCCGACGGGTAGGGTTTCTTTTAAAGCCTTGATGCCATAGCGCAAAATCAACGCGATCGCTTTCAGCCAATAGGGCTCAAACCGAGAGGGTGGATAGGGTGGATTAAAGAAAGCATCTAACTGAGGGTAAAGGGCTGGACTACCTTTGTAGTCCTCTCCAGACAAGAGAAAATTACGATTGAGATCGATATTTTCTTCGTCCCAACGGCGCAAATGTACGAAACCATAGGGGTTTAATGCATGAATCAACACAAATGAGAGATCTGTTCTCAATTCCTTAGCGAAATGAGATTCCAAAAAGGCAAGTTGTATGGCAGAGCCAAGAAATCCCTCCACACCATGCAGACCGCTCGAAATCACAATAGTTCGTTTAGCATTCTCAGAACCTAAGATTGCCACGTCAATGGTTAAGTCTTCTCCATTGGGCGATTGCTGCTGGAATGGATGGGATTCCACACGACAGTTTGCAGCTTGCGCCAGACTGAGAAACCGCGATCGGGCTGTAAAGTAATCAGGGGAGAAGTAAGTTTGATATTCCATAAATAAAAACTGCTAGTTTATCCTGCGAACTCTGAGAAGAAGAAATTTGCCACGCTTGTCGATACTTCTTTGCTTTGAATATCGAGTGGCATTGTGTGATCTGAGCGATCGAACCACTCGATAGTTACTTTTCCAGTAGCCTGTGATTCGATCCACTGGCAAACAATAGGGTCGATTACCCGATCGCGATGAGAATGGGCAACATGTACGGGGCATGAAACCTGAGATAGGCGATCGCGACTGTATTCACTAACTTGTTGCAATACTTTAGATGCATGGGCATTACTAAATCGATAACTAGGGTTGTAACTCGACAATGCGATCGGATTCCAGAGATAGAGGGTTTTCCACCGCCCCAATAAAAATAAGGGAACTCTTGCCCAGATTGGTAATAAAAGCGCAGGTGCGGTAGTTGCGACGGCATCGACCAGTCCTTCGCTGGCTATTGCCAAGGCTAACGCTCCTCCCATGGACTGCCCGTAAAGCCCCACAAATTCATATTGCGTTCTTGCGATCGCAATCTCTTGACGAATCGCCACTAGCATATTCTCTAGGGTGAGATCTAATACGGCTTGCTTTTGTTCGGTGATTTCAGCATATCCATGACAGGGTAAGAGGGGAGCGATCGCAGCTATCCCTAAGTCGTAACATGCGTTTGCGATCGGGCGGATTTCGTAAGGAGTGGCGAAAAATCCATGCAGGCAGATAATGATGGCTTTGGGTTTTGGCTCGCGAGCGAGATAAAAGGGTAAACCATCGGGCAAGAGTTTATCTTTAAGGGGATTGGGAATGGGAGCGAAACCTGAGAAATATGGCATAGGAATTCAGAAAGAACTTTATGGCTCAGTTTGCTTGGGATCGAAATTTTTTCTTTGCCATAATTTCATGACAATTTCTTCGTGTTTTTGGCGAGAAATTGGATAAAAGTGAGCAAAAAACAACCCACACACCAAAACCAGAATGGGTAAGAGGCTAATCATCAAACGAATTGATAAGAGAGCAGCGATGGGTTGAACTGGTGTGGGTTGACCTGAGACTGAAGAGATAAAACCATTCCAGTCCAGGGTTTTTCCGACCAGAAATAAAGCAACGGCAATACCAATTTTGAGTAGTTGGGTCACAAATCCGTAAAAAACACCCTCATGTCTTTGTCCCGTTCTGAGTTCCTCATAATCAATCACATCGGGAAGCATTGACCCAGGGATGAGATAAACCACCGAAATTCCTGCTCCCGCTATGATTGCAAAGCAGTACATCAAAAAGACTTGACCCGGTTGAAGCAGAAACAAACCTACTTGAGCGATCGCCCAAAGAGGAATGCCCATAAAATAAACGGCTTTCTTACCAACTTGCTTCGCAACTATGCTCCAAGGGAACATCATCAACATTGCAGTGCCTTGGACAGCGATCGCTGCCTGAGTAAAGTGACTATCTGGCAATTCCATCCAATTCACAACAAAATAGGGAAGAACCGTCGCATTTGTTTGTACAGCAATCCAAGAAAAGAGATAGATTCCCATCAGCAATAGGAAAGGCTTATTTCCTAAGATCATCTGAATCTGTGACAAAAGTGGGAAAGAGTTAGAAGTGGTTTCATACAAGCTAGAATGTTTTTGCATCGCAAACAGGCGTTTGCGAGTTCCCCATACACAGATATAAATGGGTAAGATTGAGAGAATGGCAAATAGACAGCCCATCACTGCATATTTGCTACTAGGATCGGCAATCTTCGCAAAGATGATTTGAGCCAAAATTAACGATAGAATGCCTGAACCAAGTCCAAATACAGATTTAAAGCTATTGAGACTGGTACGTTCGTGATAATCTTGAGTGAGATCGGGGATGAGCGCGTAGTAAGGCAGGAAGACCGCTGTGAAGGCTGCATCGCCCAACAATGAAGTCACTACATAATACCAAAATAAAAAGGTCTGATTGAGATTGGGATTGTCACTAAAGTGAGGAACGATCCATTGTAGCCCGAACAAAACACCAAAAGGGATAGCACCAAAGATCATCCAAGCATGACGTTTTCCCCATTTAGACGCAGTACAATCGCTCAGCCATCCAACTAGAGGGTCATTGACAGCATCCCAAATCCTACCAAGCAAGAGAACCATACCTGCAAGACTTGGATTTAATCCTGCCACATTGGTTAGAAAAAATAGCTGAAAGAAAGCACGAGCATTGACCGTAATCGATCCACCGATATCTCCCATGCCATATAAAAATTTGGTTTTAAAATCTAATTTCTCCACCCTGACTTCAACCCTTTTTGAGTAATCGATGATTTGTTGTGTAGTTAAAGCAAATGAGAAATTCCCGTAATTAACCCCTTGCAGACACCCGTGAGAAAATCTAAATCGAGCGTTTCTAGGCGATCGCTACTCTTGTGATAGTGAGGATTTCGCATGTCTGCCGTATCTGTAATCATGATTGCCTTGTAACCCGCATCCCAAAACGGAGCGTGATCGCTACGACGCGTATCAGGTACAATCAGTCCACGCAAACCCGCAGGCAACCACTCGCAAGGCACAGAAGTTTTCATATGGTGGCACAAATAGATTAAATCGGGAATCGTCTGTATATTCCCAATCAGCCCAATAAAATCGCCAGTATTCGGATAGAAATATTGCAATCCTTTCGGATAATGCTGTGAGTTAGGGGTGCGATCGCAGTAGCCTAACATCTCAAGGGAAATCATCAGCCGTAACTTTTGATTCTGCTGTTTCAATCTCTCCACATAGGCTCTACTTCCCTGTAAGCTATATTCCTCCATGTCAAAAGCAATCAAATGGATGGGATAGTTGGCAGGATTTGCAGAAAGCGATCGCGCCAACTCTAGCAGAACGGCAACGCCAGTGGCATTATCATCCGCCCCCACACAACCAGGAACGGCATCATAATGAGCCCCAATGAGAATGGGTAATTCCATTTTAGAACCCTTCCATTGCTTCTGACTTGGAGCAGGATCGAGCCGCAAAATCAGGTTTGGGTGTTTATTCCCACGCACATCAAATTCATGAACTTCAACTTCGCCATACTGCGAGAGCTGCGATCGGATGTATTCTCTCACAAATAAGTGACCACCAGAGGCATAGTAGGGATCGCGTTCTCTTACGATTTTCTTGAGATGCTCTAATAAGCGTTCTTGAAGATTTTCCATGGTGCTTTCCATACTCAATTTCTCGGAGCCTTTTCAAATATCGCTTGTTAGAATAAAGCGCCAGTCGCTCTTATCCATGCCATGACTGACCAAACTAGCTGTCGCATCGGGGAAAATGCCTTTTGATTGTAGCGCGATCGCTAGATCGTCACCATTAGGCACGCAAAACATATGGGTATATCCAGCTAGCGGAGCTGAAATGCATACTTGGATGTTTTCTCCCCACTGTACGTGCAGCAATGGCAGCATCTGGCCGTTACTTTGTAATTTTAAATCCTTAATTCCCTGTAGAGACAGATAAGAAATTTTACCGCGATATTGAATCAGTGTGGGCTCTAGCGATCGCATTGTGACATCATCCACGCTGTAGATGCCTAAAATCGACGAACATCGAAACCGCACGAGGTTAAACTTCTCATAAATACGCGCTAATCGGTTGGGTTTGCCATCGCCTGCATTCATGGAAATTGTATAGCCGCGATCGCATTTGCCCAGACAGGACTGTAAAGCATAGTGCAAAAGCCTAATCGAGAGATGTTGTCTCTGATAGTCTGGATGCACTTTTAAATCGCAGAGATACCAGGCCAAACCCGATGATTCTGCTTGGCGGTAAGGTACTTGCCGCAGTATGCCTGCACCCACTGCCGCGACTCGTTCGCCATCCAAAGCAGCAAAGTAATTGACTTCACCGAGGCGATCGAAAAAGGCAAAGTAATTATCGCCATGATCGAGTTGAAAAGAGTCTTTCCCCAATGGATAAAACGCTGTCTGCTCGATCGCCTCAATTCCAGCTTGGAATAAAGCCCGCTCAGCCGATTCAATTCGATGAAATTTCATGAACGAAACCCTACCACGACTTCACGATAGAAAAACGAGCGATCGCTTCCGAGCAATTCCTGACTAAGACCGCGATCGACGGCTATATGCTCTACCATAATCGCTGCTAAATTAAGATCGCCATTCAGTCGCCGCCCAATTATCGCACCCCTAGGCTTCAGACAAGCAACGGCATCTGTCAGCATTTGATGGAGATCGTCCAGAGGCATCCAGTCTGAAATATTGGAAAATTGAATTAGATCGAAGCCTTCCACTGCTGCCAGTTGTTGCAGGCGATCGACAAAAGCACCTTGATGCAGTTGTAGACGCTCCGCACCGAATGCCCGAATATCTTTCTGGGCTGAGGCTTGGAGATAAAGAGGAACACCTTCCCCTGTAAGATGGGTCGTGTAGCGATCGCCCCAGACCTGCGTTAAAAAATAATTCTCTGTGGGAATAAAACGCTGTAAGGCTTGGGAAAATACATCGGCAAAATGCTCGCCAAAGCTGCGATCCATTGAGTAGTTGACCGCTGCTTCACCGAACGCCTGCACGAGTTTACTCCGCTCGAAGACCTGCTCAAACAACTCCCGCCATTGTGGGTAATAAATCGCTGCTAGGGGTTCCTTTAAAGGATCGATCCCAATCCCAGCGAATTTTTCTGCCAGTTCGCGAAATAGTTGTTCAAAGCGTCCGACTCGATTTACGCCAAAGGCTATTTGATCCTGTCTGGCATTCCAAAAAGCTTGTGTATGTGGAGGTAAATCTGCGCGTAAGTTGGCATAGATCCTGAGGCGATCGCGATCGCTTGCCGATAAATCTGCACCAATCAATCGCAATTGTTCGTCTAGAGACAAATGTAATAGGGCTTGTCGGCGTAGTTCCACCAGATGAAGTTGGGCGGGATTTAGATCAACGGCTTCGATTTTGGCGATCGCGGGACTTGCGAGTAAGCTGAGTGCAGTGCAGCCCCCTGAAGCCACTAAGAGAACCCTTAGCGATTGTTGGCGTTTTGCCAGTTCTTGGATGACGCGCAGTTCGATCCGAGGATCTTCACGCACCTGTGAGAAGGCAATTTCTGAGACGATTTTAGGGTTACAAACCATGATACAAACTCCAGAAATAGTGAGCGCCAAGCATCAAGCCCTGGATCGCTTGCCCTCGCGCATAGGGATTCATCCAACCCGTTTCGGCTAAGAGCAACAGGTCTCTCGCATGTTCTGTATCTAGTTTTTCGTGCACAGCATAGTGGGACTGACTACCCGCAACCGTCCAGCTGCGCTGGTCTAGGGTTCGGGCGATCGCGGCACTAATCCCGACATAGAGATGTTCGATGACGCCGAGCATGGCTGCGCCCGATTCCCCCGACTGCATCAGGCAATAGGTCAAAATCGATTGGTTAAACGCCAATACGGGGATCGTGCAGGGAGATTCTAGTTCGCCATCCGTTGCACCCAAGGCGCGAAGGTACTGCTGAAAGGTATATTTATGCGATCGCCAGCGATCGCCATGTCCGTGCTCTTCGGTGATATTTGCCAGCAATGGCAAGCGAGATTCCAAGGTTGCCGTTCGTGCTAACACCGCCGCTAGTGGCTGAGAGAATGACTCCACTGCAAACCGAAAGGGCAGTTGACTGCGCCGAAATGCATCGCGATCGGTCGTGGGATCTTCCATCCAGAGCATATAGGGATGGGAATTAAAGTCATACGCCTCTGCTACCCGCCATACCGCTGCCTGTAGAGATGGCAACTGGAACAGGGTTTCGACAGCTAATTCAGGATATTGCTGAGTTCTGGGGGTAGCGATCGCCTTCTCGATTAACATTTGCATCATTTTTCTTTCCTCTCTCTTGACTCAATGAATCGAAACCGAACCGACGGGCTGACGCTGAAAGCTAGCGGCGATGAAGTCTCGCACAAAGGAAAAATAAGAAGGAATGTAAGGCGCACCCTGACGCAGGAGATCTGACTTTAACTCTTGATGGAGGCGGGGCAGGTGATACCAGGGTACGGCTGGATAAAGATGGTGTTCTAAATGATAATTCTCATTGCACATAAAGAATCGCACCAAAGGAATTGTCAGGATCGTGCGAGTTCCGCGAATTAGATCGGCTTCATGGTCGAGAAGCGTATGTTGACTCATGCCGCGAATATTGACCATGGTATTAATCCACAGCATCGGAATCAGCCACCCATGAATTAACAAAGCGGGCGGTATGGGCGATCGCAGTACAGCCGTAGCGAATAAGACGAGCAAGATAACTTCGATCGCAATCCATACCCGTTCGGAATGATTTCCCTGCTGAAAGCCGAGGATAGGAATCGCAATAATGTACACAGGATAGCCAACGATCAATCTTCCCCAATGCATCAAAAAGGTTAACCAGTTCCATTTTGTATAGTTCTTGTAATGGTCGGGATCTCCCTCAACGCCAAGATGCTTATGATGTTTGAGATGTAGGACTTTGTAAGCTGAGAAATTTTGTCCGACGGGCAAGGCACAGAGAATACTTAGCCATCGATTCCATTGAACATTGCGGCTCAGAACTCCATGCACTCCCTCGTGGGTAAACAGGCTAATGCCATGTAACGAAGCTGCCGCTAAGAGATACAAGGGCAAACAGAGGATATACGACCAAGGTGCTGCGATCGCTTGCACGAACTCATAGGCTGTAAACGCTGCCATGACGTATAAAACGATAAAGATGGGTAAGCGCTGTGGGTGGCGATCGAGCGCATGGATTTGCTTGAGCAGTTCGGGATTTAGCTTGGGCTTTTCTGCCTCTTCGCAGGGAGCGGATTGCTCAAGTCTTAAAATTCCATTTTCTGAGAATTGTTGTGTTTTCATGGGTCTAAGGATTCTCAAAGATAGGTTGTATACGTGGCGATCGCGAAACTTTATCTCTCATGCTTGGAAAGATGCCAGATTTGCTTAATGATTCGCTTTAAGATCGCCGATTAAAATGCATCGACAAGACGGGCAAAATCTGCCGTGGACATGGAATAGGTGGGATACATGGTTTGCTCGGGGTCGCTTGCGACTCTGTGAGCCTGTGCGACAAATGCGATCGAAAGACCAATAACCAGTGTGGGTACAAAAACTTTGATGAAAGACATTCCCTTAAACTGCTGCATAACCGTCTCCAAACTTTGATTGCTATACTCTTAAGTCTGGAGGATCTTTCTCTGCATCTAGACTCAGCTTTGCACTCAGTTTTGCACTCAGTTTTAGTTGCACCCTTACTAAAACTGAGTCACAGTCAAATTTTGTTGCTGTTAAATACTATGCCGTCAGGCTTCTGAGCATCAATATATGCGGAAGTAAAAGCGATCGCATTTTCTCCCATCCTCTTCAACTCTTCCCAAATATCTTACTCCCTTCCCAGTGTAAAACTAGACCCTTTTAATGCCGACAATTTAATTTCTTGGCTTTTAAAATGTGTCTAATCTAAGGGTGAGAAGGGAGTAGGCTAGTGAAAAAATTCGCCCTGATTCAATTACTCATAATGACTTTTACAGGCAGCGATTAGAATCTCTTTATCAGTAACTTGATAGACGAGGCGATGTTCATCACTAATGCGTCTTGACCAGAATCCACTGAGTCCATATTTTAGAGGTTCGGGTTTACCGATACCTAAAAATGGCGATCGCTCAATATCTTTGATAAGTTCTACAATTTTATTGTAAATTTTGCGATCTATTTTAGCCCATTCGTTAAATTCCTCAAAGGCTTCTGATTCAAACAGGATCCGCCTTTTCATGAGATGTTATCCCAATTAAGCTCTACAAGATTGCTACGATTTTGAATGTTTTCTACCGCAGTTAGTAATCTCTTCCTATTGGCAGGATTTTGTAGCAGAAAAGCAGTTTCATCACTTTCATATACAACTATCTCAATTTCTTTGTTTTGGAAAGCAGCTTTTAAGCTTTCTAGGAAGCTGATATCAAGTTCATTGGCATTCAGACGATAACTAATTTGCATTTTTTATGACCTTAAATTAGCATAGGTTTATACTCTATCTACCATAATAGAAGATTTGTCCAGCTATGACAGCTACCACGAAATAACATGAGTATCTAGGAGATATTTCATATTACATATATTCCTCAAGTTCTTCTAATGGCTCGTCGAAGTCGTCTGGCAGAGGTAAAACAAAAGTTCCTTTCATGGAGCCAGTCAATCGAGACTTTTCAGGAATAAGCTCTGGTTCTTGGTTAGTATCTTTTTGATATTGACTGGCAAGAAATTCGGTATACAAAAAGACTGCATTTTTAACTGAGTCAGGAAGCTTTTCAATGTTTTTTAAAATAGCAGATTCTATTGTCATGACTCTTTCTCCTTCTTTGTGTTAACTAAATACATCACAAGGTAGGTCGCGCAGAAAGTAAAAGCGATCGCACTTTCTTTCATTCTCATCAACTCTTCCTAAATATCCCGCTAATGGAGAGGATAGTTCAATGAGTATGTCTCTTAATTCTTCCTTAGACAAGTTCTTAGGGGGATTGGAAAAATGATAGGCTCCTGAAAGGGCATCTAAATCGACACTACTAGAATTAAATTTTTCTAAGCACATTTTGACTGTCTGGACGATGTGCGATCGCAGCTTAATCTCGCCCTCAGCTTTTTCAATAAAATCTAAAAGCTTAGAATCAGCATCTTCTCCAAAAGGCTGACTTTCTAGGCATGACTTCAACTCCCATAAATTAATTGAACCTGTATGCGAAGCTTTAAGCTTTACAAGTTTTTCTAGAGCTTCTGGTCTAATGACGTTCATTTTATTTCCTATTGCTATTGGGTTAGAGTGGTGATTCAAAGAACCTGCGGCAATTATTATCTTGATTGCCATCTCATAGTCTGGAGAATGTGCTTGACCAAGATAAGTAAGTTGACTGCAAACCTTAGTTGGGATTTCCTGATTGGCACTTGCTTTGCACTCTCCCACAACAGGATACGGATATTCACAACATAGATCTATCCCACCTGCTCCACCTGTAGCTTCTGGATCGAGACTAGCTTTGGGGTTAGTGTTCGAGTTGCTAAATCCTAACTTTATAAAGCTTTTTCTTACCAGTTTTTCAAATTCGTGACCGCCGCTAGAATTTCCAATCTTTGCAATCCGTTCGATCCAATCGAGTTCTCCAGATGATTCTATCTTGCGTTGAAGTTCTGTTTCTTTTAACGTTCTTTCGATCTTTTCAAACATAGATTCTGGCGGTTCTCGATTGAGCAATCTCTGTTTTTGCACTTCAAAGTCGCGATCGCTGACTACAGGTAATAAGTCGTCGATATAAATGGCATTGGCAAAATAGACATAATAACCCATAGATTGGGATGTAATTTCTATGGCTTTCGGTAAGCTATAAACGCGCAGATACGCTAAAAAGATATTTCCTGATTTCTCCAGTGAAGCTTGAAGAAACTCCAACAAATGACCAGTATGTAAGGCTATCACATCTAGAGAAGCGGTTTTGTCAAGCATTTTGCAATCTTCGCATTTTGCCCAAGCCTCAATTTTGACGGTTTCAAGATTGGATTCAGGATAAAGTGCAAATTGTCTCTCTGGCTCAAGAAATTCAGGCGGTATGATCGCGATCGCGGATCCTAAGATCAACGATTTTACATTTGCTTCAGGTAAGCGTAGAGCGTTGAATATTATAGTGTTAGCCATTTGGAGCGCTCAGAATTTCTTGAATGAGTGGATTCTCAACAATTATTCTACTATCTTTGATTAATCCCAGAACCTTATCCTGCTCTTGATCCTGTTGAAAAATCTGATAGAGAGCAATTAGCGGGAAGAGTTCATTTTCCTTGAGAACGACAACTTCTCCCTGTTTTGCCAAAAGATCATCTTTCAGCTTTATCCCCCTGCTCCAGCTACTCTTAATAGGCTCACTTCTCACAAGACATCCACGAGTCAGATTATTTTTACTGTAATTTAAAATTCTATTCATTACAGCATTGAAAGTAGCACTAGCTCCAGTGTTACAAACTCGCACACCAATTCTTACGTCTTTGGTATGAGCAGAGTCGTAACCACAAATCACCATATGAATATCTTTCCCCTTCTCAATCTGAGTTAATTTCACACCTCCACTTTCTTCGTTTAGATGAGTCAAGCAAAATCTAAGAATCTCAGCAATTTCATCGTCATTGTTTTTGGGCTTCTTTTTATTTAGTGATACAAGATTCTGCTCATACAATTCAAGAAATAGCTCTAAATCTGTTTTAGGTGGTTTACCACCAGCTTGCTCAAACAAGTCAGCACACTTGTTCATCAAGTTGCGTAAGTTTCCTTTTCCCCTCTCAAGATTAGTGACTAGAGTTACGATCTCGCTTTCCTGAAAAGGATAGTAAGGCGAGAGATTTTCTACATTAAGATCAAGATCGGCTTTTTTAAAGAACCAGTCTAATCTTTGTCGGACAAGCTCATACATCTCAGTCGCGTTCGGAGGATTTAGCGATATACTACGTTCGCTTACTCTAGCAAGTGTTGCTGGATCTAACGCCTTAATCTCCATCAATCTTGTTGTTACAGCCGATGTAATGAGGATGAGATTTTTACATTGTAAATGTAAGCGATCGACACAAAAGGCTGCAACTTGCGAAGGCGTATATTTACAATCAAATGATGGGACGAAGTTATCTAGTTGATCAAAACAGATCACTACAGGTAAAGATGCGGCTTCCGCAAGTAGGCATAATTCAGAAATAAATGAAACTGAAACGCCCTGTTGTTGATCGAGTGGATACCTTGGAAGTTTAGCCGCAGTGATTCCTTCTTCATGATCAGAGCCTTGCAACCAAGATAAAGCACCTTCCTTTGCGTCAGCAAATTTCGCCTCTTTCTCATTTTCAAATAGAAGTAGTAAAACAGCTTTCACAAAATCTTTTTTTAGCCTATTAGGTTTTGCGATTTCTGAGGCAAGTTTCTCAATGAAGTCCATCATTTCAAAGTGAGTCATAAACTTATGCTCCATCAAAATGAATTCTCTCAGTGATGGAATATTGTCGCTGAGTTCAACATATTTAGAATAGTTTTTTGCTTTAGCAGTACCTATAAGTCTTGCTGCAATAACTTCCCATTGAGAAATCCCTGCATTATTTTGACGGGTAAAGCTGTCTACTAAATGATAGCGAACATGAAAATCAGGACGATTAGGTTCGGTAATTGGCGGAATGTACGCGAAGATTCCAAGCCCTTTACTCTCAAGATTTTCTCGAACTCTGTGAATCAAATGACTCTTGCCAATTCCAGCATCTGCTGAGATCAGGATTCCGACTTTACCAATATCCTTGATATTCCTGATCGCAGCCAAAATTGTTTTTTCGGCATCAAGGTGCAAAGAAGGTATTTCTGATTGCACCGCCCCCCAAACTTCGGTTGCAGTAACAATAGACTTGATTCTAAACGGATTAGGAATTGATTCACGAGCAGTTTTAAACTTTGAGAATAGCTCTTCTTGAGAAATGTCAGTCATTTTCAAATTTTAGATTTTAGATTTTAGATTTTTTAAGATTTTGTTGCAACGAATAGGAGACCTCTATATTCATCATTAATAGAGTCTTGCTTTTGATCGTCCGTTGCCTCTAAGCCACCTGTACGAAGATGAAAAATATTTTCTTCCTGCAACTTAAGCATCCAGTCATTAAACTCAAGGCGGTCAACACTCTCGCTAAATTCTCTTCTGATGCGATATATAGGAACAAAATCATTGAGGTTATAGCCTCGGTTCAGCCGATCAAAGACCCCGATCGCCACCTTCTTAAACTCATCGTAGCTTGAGATCTTGGGCGCATCACTTGCCGCAGTCGCAATATCACCCATTTGCCGCATCCATTTCAACAACGCATTAGCAACCCTGCTACCAACTTGATTGCCACCAAAAGCAAAATCATCGTTTTTTAGTCCAGCACTCAAGATTATCTTGCCCAACTCAGTCAACAAAATTTGGGTGTTGCGACCTTTAGTGATCAGCGAGATCGCCCCCTGCTCCGCCAAAGCATCCAAATATGGCGCATACTCTCCCGACTTTTCCTTTCCCCGCTTGACTCGTTCGGTCAGTCCACTTTTCTTGACCGACGACTCTAACGCACCCATATCCCAAAGAGCTAAAAGCAAACGAGTTTTAGCGTTATTACCGTCAATTTCTGTGCTTTTGTGAATTACCATATAATTTCTTGTCAAAATTTTGAATCGAGCAAATATCTAAATCATCCGTTATTTCATTTTAGGGCAGGTTTCGGGAAAACTCTGGTTAGAAGTGTTAAGCTTCTGCCAAACTTCCCCAAACCCAAAAATCATTGAATTTGCTAACCTTAGCAATGATCGCTATGACTGCTATAGCATTCCATCCAAACTCCATTCTTAATCCCTGTATATTGGAAGCTTCCAAATTTATAAACTCAGTTTTGGAATTAGGTTGAGTTGCATCCTTGTAAAAAATGAGTCACAATCAGATTGTGGTTGCTGTTAAATACTATGCCGTTAGACTCCTTAAGAGCATCAATACAGGGACTAGAGCGTGTAGATAAAGCAAGACGGAGAATGAGATGGACAAAGCGCTCTACTCCTGCATGGTGGATTACTGCTGATATTGCTAAGATCACCCTAGGGCGTTTTTGGGATCGTGATAGGATTCGGCGTGACAATTTTATTGCTATTTGTAAAGCAGTTGGAATTACAGATTGGCAAGCGATCGCAGAATCTGAAGAATTTGATGGCGAACTAGAAGTACCAACAACACCCACAAATCGAACCGACTGGGGAGAATACCCTGAATCTAATGTCATTGGGCGAGCCCAAGAATTAACTCAATTAGAAACTTGGATGGTTCGAGAAAAGAACAAACTAGTTGCCATCCTTGGTATGGGTGGTATGGGTAAAACTACGCTAGCAGTGGCTATTGCGGAGCAGATTCAAGGAGAATTCGATTATTTGATTTGGCGATCGTTGCGAAATGCTCCCCCCATTGAGCGAATTCTGACCGATCTGATTTCTTTTCTGTCGAACCAGCAACAAAATGCCATACCAGACCATCCCAAGGACAACATATCCTTATTGATGGAATGCTTGAAAAAAAATCGCTGCCTGATTGTCTTAGATAACGTCGATTCAATAATGAGCGATCGCCAAGCAGGGCAATATCTGCCGAATTATGAAATCTATGGTGAGCTTTTCAGGCACATTCGCGATGAGAATCATAAAAGTTGCCTGCTAATTACTAGTCGTGAGTTCCCGCAAGAACTGTCAAGATTGACAGGAAATCGGGTTAATTCCCTTCGGCTTAGGGGTTTATCCACTCAAGAGGGTAGAGAGATTTTTGACTCGGCAGGATTTAAGAATTCGACAGATGAGGAGTTGCAACCCATTATCGAACATTATGCAGGTAATCCTTTGGCATTAAACATTGTTGCCTCAGGTATTCGAGATCTGCTAGTTAACGATATTTCCCAAATGCGAATGCTGATCCAAAAAGGGAGTCTGATATTTGGTGATATCCAAGATCTTCTACAACGACATTTCGACCGTTTATCTAAGCTTGAACAAGAAGTCATGTATTGGTTGGCGATTGTTAGAGAACCTATTCTTCTACAAGAATTGACAACTTGTCTTCTTTCCTTGGAGTCCCAACAATATTTGTCAAATAGCCTACAATCTCTTATCCGTCGCTCGCTGATCGAAGTGACACCCTCAGGCTATACGCAGCAACCCGTCGTGATGGAATATACCACCCATCTTTTAATCGAGAAAATCTGCGAGGAATTCAAAGAGATGGAATCAGGAACCATCTTGCCGACAAAACTCTTCAACACCCATGCCTTAATTGCGGCGACAGCCAAGGATTTTATCCGAGATGCACAGGTTCGCTTGCTCCTTCTACCCATTGCGGACAAGGTAGGGAAACAGGCGATCGCAGCGCTCTTACCCAAACTAAGAGCGAGCTTGGCATTACAGTCTGGCTATGCAGGGGGGAATCTCTTAAACCTGTTCGTACAGTTAGGTATCGATCTGACGGGTTGGGATTTTTCGCAATTGGCAATATGGCAAGCCCATCTGCGCGGTGCGAACCTCCATCAAGTGAATTTCAGTCATGCCGATTTCTCTCAGTCTGTGCTAGGGGAAACCTTTGTGAATGTCAACGCGATCGCTTTCAGCCCTGATGGACAACAACTAGCATCGGGAGAATCTCGCGGTCAGATCCACCTTTGGCAGGTGGGTAGTGGGAAGAATCTCTTAGAGATCGATGGGCATACCGATATTATTTTTGCCATTGCCTTTAGTCCAGATCGCAACTATTTAGCCAGTGGTAGCCTAGACCAAAGCGTGAAGCTATGGAATGTTAAAACAGGAGCCTGTGAGAAGATTCTGCTAGAAAGCACGGGTGGTATTTCCATGTTGGCATTCAGCCCTGACGGTAAAACCCTTGCTTGTAGCTGTGGCGATCGCACGATTCGGGTTGTGAATTTCATCACGGGTGAATGTACCCGAGTGCTTGAGGGGCATACCAATATTCCCAGAGCGATCGCATTTCATCCCAAGGAGCCTTTCCTCGCAAGTTGTGGCTTAGATCGCACGATTCGGATTTGGGATCTCGAGCGGGGCAAAGAAATTCAAGCGATCGAGCAAGAACATGAAGTCTATACAGTCGCGTTCAATCCCGCTGGAACCCTGCTTGCCAGTGCGGGTGAAGATGGGAAAATTACAATCCTCAAGCGAAAGGATAATACCAAAAAAAACACACAGGTGTGGGAATTTGCCCATTGCTTAGAAGGACATACAAACCGCCTCTGGTCGCTTGCCTTCAGCCCTGATGGACATTCCCTTGCCAGTGCGGGGGATGACTTTACAATTCGGATTTGGGATGTGGAAGATCGAGAATGTCTGAGAAACTGGATCGGGCATCAGTCTCGAATCTGGGCAGTGGCTTTCAGTCCCGATGGCAATATTTTAGCTAGCGGTAGCGAAGATAAGAGCATAAAGTTTTGGAATCCCGAAAATGGATATTGCCTGCAAAATATCCAAGGACATTCCAATGCGATCGCGCCTTTTGGTTTTCGAGCGCAACAGGTATATACGCTCAACTATGACGAGCAAACCATTGGGGTATGGGATATCCATACAGGAAACTGCGATCGAACTTTCTCTACCCATGCCATGAACTCCTTGCAAACGGCTCTCAGTCCCGATGGTTCTCTGGTTGTCAGTGCCAGTCTAGAGCATACGGCAGAAATCGTTGACGTGAAGAGTGGGACTTCGGTCGCAACGCTAAAAGGTCATACCACATGGATCAGAGAAGCAATCTTTAGCCCTGATGGGACTTGGATCGCCACTGCCAGCGGCGATAAAACCGCCAAAATTTGGGAGATCGGCACAGGGAAATGCATCCATACCCTCGCAGGACATTCGATGCCGCTCCAAGCGATCGCCTTCAGTCCCGACAGTAAGATCTTAGCAACGGGAGCTTGGGATGCCGCGATCGGGCTGTGGGATGTGGACTCGGGAGCATGTTTGGGAATGTTGCAAGGGCATCGCGATCGGATCGCTTCGCTATCCTTTCATCCCGATGGGCAGATGCTGGCAAGTGGCAGTCGAGATGCTACGATTCGGCTCTGGGACATTGCCGATATTTACAAGGGAAAATGTTTGAGAACCTTCTCCCATCGCGCTGTCAAACTCCACGCTGTCGCATTTCACCCCAATGGCAAGATGCTAGCTAGCTCGGGACTCGATACGGAGGTAAGGCTTTGGCATGTGGAAACGGGAGAACTTCTGAGGAGCTTCAAATCAAATTCTCAAGTAGATTGGATTTGGTCAATCGTTTTTAACGAAGACGGGCGATTTCTTGTCAGTGGTAGCGAAGATGGTTCCTGTCAAATTTGGGATGTAGCCACAGGTAATTGCCTGCAAACCTTAAGAATTCCCCGTCCCTATGAAGGCACAAATATCAAGGGAATTCGCGGCTTAACGGAATCGCAAAAATCTACCTTCAAACAGTTGGGTGCTGTTGAACTTTAAGGCAAATTTACTGGACTATAGCGATCGCTTGATGGCGTTAAGGATTCCTAAAAAAGCCTCCGATTTTCTGGATGGCATCTCGCAAAACTTCGGGAGGGTGAACCAAGGCAAAGCGCACGTAACCTTCTCCATGTTTGCCAAAACCTGCACCGGGGGCAAGGGCAATGCCTGTGGCTTGGACTAACTCCGTGCAGAACTTGACTGAGTCCGTTGCCCAAGCCTCTGGCAACTTTGCCCACAGATACATCGTGGCAGTGGGCGTAGGCATCTGCCAGCCGATCGCTGCCAAGGCTGCGATCGCGGCATCGCGGCGTTGCCGAAAAATCTCGACATTCTGCTCGATTTCCGTAGGAGGCTCGGATAGTGCCGCGATCGCGCCGTGCATAATGCCTTGATATTGATTGAAATCCACTACTGCTTTAATTTGACGCAGGGCTTTGATGAGGCGCTGATTTCCCACGGCAAACCCAACGCGAAAGCCCCCCATGTTGTAGGACTTTGAGAAGGTAAAAAACTCAATCGACAAGGTACGATCGCGATCGGCTTGCAAAATCGAGGGCTGCGCCGAACCATCAAACACGACATCGACATAGGGAAAGTCATGCACGAGTACCAAATTATGGGTTTGGCAAAATTGCACCGCCGATTGAAAAAATTCTAAAGACGCGATCGCTGTGGTGGGGTTGTGAGGGTAGCTCAACACCATCATCTTGGCTTGAGCCAGCACGACATCGGGAATTTCCTCCAGTACGGGTAAAAAGCCATTCTCTGCCCGTAGTGGCATCCCATAGACTTGACCGCTTGCCATATGCACGCCGCCATAATGCGAGGGGTAACCCGGATCTTGCAATAGGGCAAAGTCCCCTGGATTTAAGATAGCCAAAGGTAAATGGGCTGTACCTTCCTGCGAACCAATTAAGGGCAATACCTCGGTTTCAGGATCGACGGTGATCCCAAATTTTCGTTGCATCCAAGCGGCGATCGCTACCCGAAAATCCTGCGTATTCGTAAATAACGAGTAACCATGCGTGCTGGGATCGTTAAGTGCCTTGGCGATCGCGTCCAAAATCAGGGGCGAGGTGGGCAGATCTGAGGAACCCAAAGACAGATCGATAATTTGCTTACCCTGTTGACGTGCCAAATTTTTGGCGGTGTCCATATCGGCAAATACATTAGAGCCCAAAGGTTTGAGGCGATCGGCAAACTGCATAAACTATCCTAAATCTAAATAGCAAGTAATATAGAGGAAGAAGTTAATAAAATAGGAAGAACGCTATGGCGTGTTGTGGTAAGAAGTCAAAATTAGCAAAAGCGGTAAGGCTGCACCGAGATTTTCACTTTAAAACAGGATTGCTGCTTGATACAGGTGTTAGGCTACTAGGCATCAATCGTTGCCCTTTGACAAAGCCATTTTACAAAGCTGTAAAAGTGGCAGGCTATAGCAATGTGGCTCTAGCTAGTATAGCCCTAGTCTTATTAGAGGATTAATTTTCCTTAAACAATTCAAAATTGCGATCGAATGTCTAGATAATTATTTTTTGAGGATAAGGGATTTTATGATTACGCTTACAGATTCTGCAATTAGCCGTGTCCGCAATTTGCAAAACCAACGCGGTACAACTTCACCCTTGCGCGTGGGAATTAAGCAGGGTGGTTGCTCTGGGCTGTCCTACGTGATGGACTTTGCCGAGCAGTTACAACCCGAAGATACTGAGTATGACTGTAATGGCGTCAAAATTGTGATTAGCCAAACCAATCTGCCTCAATTGCAAGGAATGGAACTTGACTACACCGAAGACCTGATGGGTGGAGGGTTCCGTTTCCGTAACCCCAATGCCAGCAAGTCTTGCAGTTGTGGGACTTCCTTTGCCACCCCCAAAGAAATTGGCGCACCTGTAGCTTGCAGCTAGCGTGAATATTTTCTAGGGGTAGTGCTCTGCTTGTCCTGAGCTGTGCCTACCCCGCATTGAAAAATCGTCTCTGGTCAAGCAACTTAATACCCTTTTCAAACAATGATGCGTTGCATCATTGTTTGAAAAGACCGCGCAGGGCGCGGAACCCAAAATCCAAATCTGCCGTAAATTCAAGAGAAATTGGTATTAACGGGAACTTAAATTGTAGACATGAAGTCTTTGACATTAAGTCATCCATTGCATGTAAAGAACTGCCATGAACAAGCTCATCAAAAAAACTAGCCAAAAACTTAGCAAATCGATACTCAGGCTGATCCCATTGATGAGTCTTGCAGTACCCCTTGCGATCGCGCCCGTAGCAAATCCCGCACTCGCGCAGTTTATCCCTGTCGAAACGGATCCTGCCAGCACTTCACCTAGCACTTCCCCCAACACGACACAGCCATCTAGCCAAACAGCCGCCAACTCAGGCTCCCTAGATCAGAGATTTTACTGTCAAAACAACGGCGGGCAGTATGTGGTGATGTATCAACCCAAGAGCCAACCAGGAAAGTTTTATGCATGGGCAGCACCTGCGGCTATGGGTGATGGTTGGTCGCCAGAACGTCGATGTGCCGAAATTAGCCGTCGTCTAGAGTCTTATCGTCCTGATGGTTTGGTGGAAATGCGCACCAGTACCGAAAATGGCTATAACGTCATTTGCGCCACTACCGAAAAGAATACCGCCTGTCGCATTGTCCTCACAGTCCCAGTGGGACAAGATCCGATATCTACTCGCGATCGCGTATTTGCAAACCTTAGCACTGCCGATACAGGTCAAAGCACTACTGCAGTCAATACCTATGTGGGTGGCAATCGCGGTAGGACAGCCGTTCACTCTGGTGAGATCGATTTGTCCTCGATCAGCAATGTCTTGAGTACTGTGCTGTCAACCAATCGTGGTTCTAGCCGCACGACGAGCTATCCTAGCTATCCCGCACCAACTAATTATCCCGCACCGACCAGCTATCGCGATGGCATCTATCTCAAGCCTTTCCTCGATCCTAGTGACGGTGGCACGGGGTCGGCATTGGTTGGTAATGCTTCGCCTTCTAACGGTCGTCGATTTAATCGAGGCAATTTTCTGCGTTAATCGACTAGCTGGTTGTGAATCTAGCTTCGATCTCAAAGATTTAGTTTTTGGGGCTAAGCTGATACGTAATCTCAGTTAGGTATTTAGAGGGGTAGCCTATGGCTTTACCCCTAGAATGGTTCCCCGATTAAATAGCTCGGTAATGTCAACCAGAAACCGAAGGCTCTGTTGTGGGTTTATCGAAATTGGTGAAAATTTGTCGGTACTAGAGTACTTGAGAATAATATTCCGTACTTCGGGCAGAGTCCCAAGTTCTACAACCTTCATCGACCAAGACCCAAAAGCTCTCTGCTCGATTTCTGAAAAGTCAATCAACTCGGCGTTCGTATGGCGTTTGTCGCCAATGATGCGATTGTAGGTCTGGCTGACAACGCGACGATTACCTTCTAGAACCTGCAAAAACATGGAGTCCCCAAAGCACAACATTCCCGTGATCCCAACGGCCAGGTTATTCCGCTCAGATTTTTCAAGAATATTCACAAGGTCAGGATAACCTAACCCTGTTGCGGCTTGGCTAACATAAATTAATCGATGTAATGCCATAGATTTCGATCCTACTCTTGATTTATTTCTTATACGATAAATGACCTTGTATCCCAAATTTTAGGATTTTAAAGAGATAGCTACGTAAGCCTTAGGTAATATATGCGAATTAAGCTTGTACAAGTATGATCGACATTGTTAACCAGAAGGCTTATTTCTCGATCTATGATTCACATAACTCCAACAGACTTACTGGAACATCTCAACTGGCGCTATGCCACCAAGCAGTTCGATCCATCCAAAACAATTTCCCCAGAAGTCTGGACGGCTTTAGAAGATTCCTTAGTGTTAACTCCTTCTTCCTATGGGCTTCAGCCTTGGAAATTCCTGATTATCACTAGCAAGGAACTCAAAGAAAAGCTCAGACCGCTCTCATGGAATCAAGCTCAGGTAACAGACTGTTCTCATTATGTGGTGTTTACCATTAAAAAGAACCTTACGGCTGAGCATGTAGATCGATTTGTCGCCCGTACTGCTGAAGTACGTGGTGGTTCGGTCGAAGCGATCGCTGGCTATCGCAACATGATGGTAAGCGACGTGGTATATGGCGCACGCAGTTTTAACGTCAATGAATGGGCAACTCGCCAAGCCTATATTGCATTGGGTAATTTCATGACCTGTGCCGCTTTGCTAGGGGTTGATACCTGCCCCATGGAAGGAATCGAACCTGTTAACTACGATAAAGTCTTGGAACTCCCTGCTAAAGGCTATGCTACCGTTGTGGCTTGCGCGGCAGGCTATCGTTCCGAAGGCGACAAGTACGCAGCATTGGCAAAGGTAAGATTTCCAAAGTCTGAGGTACTAGAAACTCTATAGGGAAATCCTAAAGGAATGGAAGGTATGTAGACATGACAGCATTTCTAAGAAAGTCTATACCAAAAGACTCTAGGGGCAATTCCTTGTGATTGCCCTAAGTTTCACGGGGTAGGCATACACCATCTGCTGTCCCTACATCAGAAAATTTGTTGGCTGGAAATCTCCCGATCGCTCGTTCGTTTCTACTCTGATTTTTGTTGGAGATGGCAACGTTGGGCGATCGTATTTTCATGAGTCTGTAAATAGTCACGGAGTAGTTCGCAATTGTGCGCTAACAGCCGATTAAAGCCCAGATTCCAATGCCACAAAATTATCGTGCGATCGCGGCTGGCAGAGGCAAGAAGCTCGCCATCGGGGCTAAAGCTAACACTTTCGATCGCTCCCTGATGGCCGTTTAAAGTTTTCCAGAGTTTGCCATTGAGCAGCCATAGTTTAACGGTTTGATCGTGATGCCCCGAAGCGATCGCCTGTCCGTCAGGGCTAAAACTCACACTGTAGACGGGGCCACCGTAGCCCTCTAGGGTAAGAACTTCCACCCCATCCCGCGATCGCCAAACCTTGATCGAACCATCATGACTGGCTGTCGCTAAAAGTTGACCATCGGGACTAAAGCTGACACTGTAAATGCGACCGCGATGACCTTTTAAGATAGCGATGGTTGTTCCATTCCGATTCCATAACCTTACTGTCCAATCTCTTCCACCCGTAGCGATAATCTGTCCATCGGGACTAAAACTGGCATCATAGACGCTCCCTTCATGACCTTTTAAGGTTCTTAATTCTACGCCATCAAGGTTCCAAAGTTTAACTGTGCCATCATAACTGGCAGTGGCGATCTGTCCATCGGGGCTAAAGCTCGCGCTATAAACCCTCCCCTGATGTCCGTTGAGGATTTTAAGTAGCTTGCCATCGCGATCCCAAAGTTTTGCTGTACGATCGCGACTAGCGGTAGCAAGCAAGAGCCCGTTAGGACTAAAACTCACACTTTGGAACCAGTTGTCTTGTTGCGCAAGGGTTTTGAGAAAGTTTCCATTGCGATGCCAAAGCTTAATGCTGCCATCTTGACTGGCGGAAGCGATCGCCTGTCCGTCAGGACTAAACCGCACGCGATTGACCTCAGCTTCATGTCCCTTTAAATCTTGGCGGAGGGAATTATGGATATGCCAAAGCTTAATCGTACTATCATATCCTCCTGAGGCAAGGGTCTCACCATCAGGACTGAAGCGAACGCTGTAGACTGCACCGCGATGCTTTTTGAAGGTATTGATTTCCTTCCCATCTTGA
This sequence comes from Tumidithrix elongata BACA0141, assembly GCF_036349135.1. Lineage (NCBI taxonomy): Bacteria > Bacillati > Cyanobacteriota > Cyanophyceae > Pseudanabaenales > Pseudanabaenaceae > Tumidithrix > Tumidithrix elongata. The sequence goes on along the minus strand of NZ_JAZBJZ010000060.1, from coordinate 3,863 downwards.
ATGCGCCAGAGCTTAATGGTGCCGTCATTACTCGCAGACGCGATCGCGCGATCGTCTGGACTAAAATGAATACTAAAAATCACGGACTGCTCGCCTGTCAGGGTTTGCAGCAAACTTCCATCTTGAATGCGCCAGAGTTTAATCATGCCGTCATTACTTGCTGAGGCAACGATCTTGCCATCATGACTGAAACTGAGACTGTTAATTTGATTTTTATGCGCTTGCCAAGTCAATTGATTGTTGCCATTCCGATCCCAGATTTTAATATCACCCTGTGCGCCTGCTGAAGCCAGCAATTGGCTGTTCGGACTAAAGCTGAGGCTATAGATCGCACTGCGATCGCGCATGGGTTCAACGGTTGGAATCTCTTCGCCGTTCGACTTCCAGAGCTGGATTGAATTGTCCCAACTCGCTGTCGCAATTACACTGCCATCAGGACTAAACACCGCACTGCTGATGCGATCGCGATGGGCTGTAAGCACCTTAATGAGTGTACCGTCGCGTTGCCAAAGTCTGGCGGTGCCATCGGAACCCGCTGAGAGCAATGTTTGGCTATCAGGACTGAAACTGACGCTATCAACGGAACCTTGATGTCCTACTAGGGTCTTGATCGGCGTACCATTTCTTTGCCAGAGCTTGATCGTGCCATCGTCGCTGGCAGAGGCAAGGATCGTGCCATCTAAGCTAAAGTCAAGGCTGTTAATACTATCAGCATGTCCTTCTAAATAGTTATACTCCTGTGCGTTGTAGGTAATCGTTTGCAGGACAGTTTGGGTTTGGCTATGCAGTTGCGCTAAACCGAATTTCTCTAAATTTTTCGCATCATTGGAGTCTACCTGATTTACCCCAAGCGATCGCTCTAACTCAAAAAGCAATTGACTGGCTTGCAGGCTGGCAATTCTAGCTTTCAGTTGATTTCCTTCCGAAAAAGATAGTTGGGCGTTCGCATTTAAGACTGAGATTTCTGCTTGCTTTTTTTTAGATTCCGCTTGCTGCAAAAATGAGTTGGCACGAAGGGCGATCGCACCTGCTGCGATCGCAATACCAGCCAGTCCAATCATGCCCAGCCAAAGAGTTCTCTTTGTGCGCTGTTGTGCTATCAGCAACCTCTGATTGGCTTGCTTTTCGGCTTCGAGGGCTAGCTCTGCTTTTTGCTGCGCCTCAGATAGAATACGATTTGCCAGTTCGGCAATTTCCTTTGCCTGACGTTCTGCTTCAAGGGCTTTTTGAATTTCGCGCTTTTCCAAATCGCGGCTGGCATCTAAAAACCAGTAGTCGCGATCGCTCAGACTTTTTCCTTCTGCCCATACTTGAGCATCCCTTAGCGCCTGTCCGCGTAGCAACCAAGACTCATCCTTCCCAGACTCATCCCATGCAGTCAGGGCTTCCGCATAGGGGCGCAACCCAGCCAGAACCTGTGTCACCCAGTTGAGATTGAATACAGAAGCATAGATGGGGTTATATACCTGTAGGCGACCATTTTTCTCTACAACCAAGCCTGACAAGCGGAGTTCGATTTTAGCAAGGTCATCTTCGACTAAGATGCCATCAGGATTTGGAGCTTGGAGAATTTGTTGATAAAGTCCGATCAACTGCCCTGCTTTGCGATTATTTCTAAGCAAGCGATCGCGGATGGTTTTCAGGTGGGTCGGTTCATCCTGTAGTTCCCAATTTTCAATTATTTGGGTCTGAATTAGCTGGCGTATCCATTCTGGATAATGCTCTATGAAATTTTGGGGTTGATATTGAGCTGGAATCGAATGAATGGCATGGGTAACCAGTTTGCACAGCTTTTGGGTTAAAAAAGGTTGTCCTCCACTCCAAGCCAAGATTTCAGACAGTAGTCTTTGCGGCTCGTCTACGCTATTCGCAAATCCCAAACTTAAAGGCTGTGCCTCATGTAGGGTAAACCCAGTCAGGGGAATGGCGCGACCGATATTAAATGGCGTGCGGGTTTTGTCTTGGATCAAATCAGAAGGGGTCGCTACACCCAGCAAAACAAAGGTCAGTCTTTTGTAATTGGAATCCTCAGCGCGTTGGTTATAACAGGCTCGAATCGCTGCAAAAAAGTCTTCGATGGGGAACTTTAGGCTGAGTACGCTATCAATCTCATCAATAAAAATCGCAATATTGCGATCGATCTGAGCAAGGAGAACATCGGATAAAAATTCGCTCCAGCGCTGTACGGGTGAGATCGTGCTGCGATCGCGCCACCAATCCGCCAAATTGAGCTTCAATTGCAAACTTCTAATCAGGGTATCCACTAGGCTGGCATACCATTGCTCTGGTGTCACCTGCTCTGTCCCAATCGTGGTCAGGTCGATCGCTGCACAGGCTGTCCCTTCCGCCTGCAATCGGTGCATCATTTGGACGCGCAGACTAGATTTCCCCATTTGACGAGAATTTAGAACATAGCAAAACTCGCTGGCTTTTAGGGCTGCATACAAGTCTTCATCTGCTTTTCGCTTCACATAGGTCAGGGCATCAATGGGAAGATTGCCACCGACTTGATATTCGTATCGATCTTCGACTTGATATTCGTAAATGGGGGAGTGCAAATCGCTCATTCCACTGAGGATATCCTGAAAAGATGATCTGCGACAACAGGGTATTGCCTAAACCTATGCCATTCCTATTAAGATTCCTTGCAAGGGCATCTATTTCATCCTGGTTTCACTTTCTCGATCTAGGCTGAAAGCATGACATTTGGGAAGAAATCTATGAACTCTAAAAATCCTCAAGACTTTGCCAGAGGGCATCAGACGAGTCCTAAAAAACGCAAAGCATGGCTCTTGGGTATGGCAGGCATTCTCGTTGGTAGTGCAGCCGTAGGGGTTGTTACAAATGTCGTGCAAGCAGCACCAGCACAACGGGAACCGCTTTCCCAGACATGTACAACACCAAGTCCAAGAATGCCAGGTCAGATGATGCATGGACAAGGCATGATGATGGGGATGACGGGCGAAACAGCCGATCGCCATTTTATTGAAATGATGATTCCGCACCATGAGGGGGCTGTGCAGATGGCAGATCTAGCACTAAAACTTTCTAAACGGCCTGAAATTCGCCAGTTAGCGGCAGCGATTAAGCGCGATCAAACCCGTGAAATCGCACAAATGGGCTCATGGTATAAACAGTGGTACAACACAACGGTTCCTTCTTCAGGAACCATAAACCATCGTGGAATGATGGGAATGAGAAACATGATGGCAGCCGATCTGAAATCTCTAGAAAATGCCCCTGATTTTGATAAAGCCTTTATCGAAGAGATGATTCCCCATCACAAAATGGCGCTTATGATGTCCAGTGCGATCGTTGACAGCGATCGCGCCGAAATGAGAAATCTTTCTCGTGCGATCGTGCAATCCCAAAGCGCGGAAATCGAACAGATGCGTCAGTGGTACCAAACTTGGTACAAATAGGCATCTCATGTCACCCTATTCAGCAGATTTGCACCATGCTTGACCAAGGCGATTTGCTTCGTCAAAGGCGGGATCGTTTTCAAAGCTACCTGCAACTTTTAACCACCAAGGGTTTTTCTGAATAAACACAGATAGCATCTGTCGCATTTGAGCGAGTTCTGTTTCTAATGCTGCAACTCTAGTTTCTAGATGTTGAGATTTGTCTTCATCAATCTGTTGAGAGAGCATAGAAGTTCGACAGGCTAAGGTTATGTGGCTATACAAATCACTATCATCATGATTCTTGATTGACAAAAGCTTCCACTAATTCATCTTCTGTCATACCAGTTTCTAATAGAACTTTCTCAACTGCGCGATCGAGAGAATCTATGGCGCTAGTATCAATACTACGCCAATTCAAGGATGAAATGCAACGCCTAGAGATCTTTGCGTAAAGGGACT